>JAICUO010000951.1 GCA_025935815.1 Streptosporangiaceae bacterium | reverse complement strand
GCGCCATCGGCACCTCCAGCAGCGGGTCGTCACCGACCACGGCCAGCGCGGACAGCGGCACCCCGCCCAGCCGGGCGGCGGCGGCCCGCAGCGCGTCCGGCGACGGCTTGCCGGTGACCGTCAGGCGGCATCCGGTCAGCGAGGTGATCATCGCGCAGATCGCCCGGGAGGTGCCCAGCGCCCGGCCGCCGGCGGCGGCGAAGAACGGCGTCTGCGACGCGCTGTACAGCGAGGCGCCGTCCCAGACCGCGCGCACCGCCGCCTCCAGCGCGGGCATCGTGAACTCGGGATACCAGCCGACGAGCACCGCCTCCACCGGCCCGGTGTCTCCTAGTACCGGGCCCGCCCGGCCGTCCGTGGCGGCCGCGGCCGGGGCCGGGGCCACTACCTCGATTCCCGCCTCCCGCAAGGGCGCGGCCAGCCCCTCCCCGCCGAGCAGCATCACCCGCTTGACGCGCCGCCGCGCCAGCATCACGGCGGCGCTGGTGGCCGGGGTCATCATCCGCTCATCGGGCACGTCCAGCCCCGCCTCGCGCAGCACCCGCGCGAAGTGGGCCGGCGCGCGGTTGGTCCCGTTCGTGAACACCACGTACGGCACCCCGCGCCCGCGCAGCCAGGCCAGCATGTCCGCCGCGCCGGGCAGCGGCGCCAGCCCGTGGTTGGCCCGGTCGCCGAGCACCAGGGTGCCGTCCATGTCGAAGATCCAGCCCCGCACCGCGGCCAGCCGCTCGGCGATGTTCATCCGCGCCCCTTCAGCGACAGCCGGAACCCCGGCTTGTCGATCGTCATCCGCGTCACGGCCGGCCGGCCGGCCAGTTCCCGCAGCAGCCGCAGCACCGGCATAAGGTCAGGGTTGTAGTGCGTAACGGCCGGTGGCGTCGCCATCATCGCGTCCACTTCCGCGGCGGGCATGCCGAAGCGCAGCACCAGCTCCTCGTCGCTGATCCGCTCCCCGAACCGCCGTCGCAGCGCCGGCACGTCCAGCGGCTCGGGCTCGCGCTCCAGCTCCCGGGCCCGCGGCCGGTCCAGGATCTTGGCCAGCACGCCGGGGGCGACCGGCGCGGTCGGCTTGCCGAACGTGCCCAGCACGTACCGGATCACCTGGTCAGGTACCGTGTCGTAGCGCGCCGTACCGCTGGCCCGGCCCAGCCGGGCCGGGCCCAGGAGATTGGCCAGGGCCTGGCCGATGACCATCTGCGGGAACGGGGTCACCATGATCGGGTAGCCGAGCTCGGCGCGGACCCGGGTGATCTCGGCCATCAGCTCATCGAAGCGGTGCTCCATGCCCAGCTCGCGCAGCTGCCGCCGGGTGGTGGTCATGACCCCGCCGGCGACCTGGTGATCCAGGAACGCCGCGTCGAAGCCGCGCGGCTTCCCCTTGGGCAGCCCTTCCGCGTCGGCGACGGAGTCGAAGTAGCGGGCGATCATGTCGATCAGCCGGTCATCGACGTCGACGCGGTGCCCGCGGGCGCGCAGGTTGGCGACCAGCTCCTGGGCGTCCGGCAGCGACGTGCCGTTGCCGAGCGCCCCGCAGCCCACCTGCAGCACGTCGACGCCGAGAGAGGCGGCCAGCAGGCAGGTGCGCGGCGACAGCCCCAGCGAGGCGTGCGAGTGCAGCTCCAGCGGCTTGCCGCCCAGCGCCGCCCGCACCGCGGGGATTAGCGTCGCGGCCCGCTCCGGGGTGAGGATCCCGGACGGGTCCTTGACGTAGGCCCGGTCGATGTCCGGGCAGGCGGCGTACTGCCTGGCCAGGCCGGCGTAGAAGGCGTCGTCGTGCACCGCCGAGATCGTGTAGGTGAGCGCCGCGACCACCTCGGCCGACGTGCCGCCGGCCTGCTTGACGATCCGCGCGGTGGCCCGCATCGCCTCGACGTCGTGCGTGGGGTCCAAGACCACGAACCGGTCCATGCCGCCCCGGATGAGGCACTGGTAGACCAGGGCGATCACGTCCGGGTGGGCCCGCTCCCAGGAGATGAAGCGAAAGCCGGTGCCGATGAACTGCAGCCGCGTGTCCGGCATCGCCGCGCGGGTGATCCGCAGCAGCTCCCACGGGT
>JAICUO010000621.1 GCA_025935815.1 Streptosporangiaceae bacterium | reverse complement strand
CGGGGCGCCCGGCGGGCTGGGGTACGCGCAGCTGTACGAGATCTGCTGCGAGGAGGACTCCTACCGGGTGCGCCTGGCCGGGGCCCAGGAGATCGGCGACGGCGGCTGCGCCGCCTATCACGAGCTGCGCGGACGCCAGGCCGCGCCCGGCGGGGGCGACCCCGGGGGCGGGCCCGAGCCGGACTCGGGGTGGCGGGCACGGCAGGTCAGCGCCTGGATCCTGCCCATCCTCATCACCTCGCTGAGCCCCGGCTGCGCCCACGAGAGCCATCAGGGCGACGCCCTGGGGGGATCCGGCCCGCTGCAGCGGTGGCTGGACCGGGTGGGCCCCGCCGACCGGGACCGCGAGCCCGACGACGGCTGGCTGCCCATCCCCGATGAGATCGCGCTCGCCCAGGGCTTCAAGTACGCGGCGAACCGGCGGCACGGCCTGCTCCACACGCGGCCGAAGGCATGGTCATACCTGGAGGACAAGGCGCTGGACATGCTCGGCCACGCCAGCTACTGGTTCTCCGAGTTCACCTTGGTCCAGGCGCTGACCCTGTGGGCGATGCCGGAGGCGGCCGAGCCGCCCCCCGGCCCGGACGACGCCGGCCAGCCGGGGCGCGACGGTCCCCGGCCCAATCCCGACCAGACCGTCGAGCGCTGGCTGGACATCATCGCGGGCAAGACAGGCGGCAACCGCGGCCGCCGGGCCCGGCGGGTGCACCCGTTCGTCGAGGCGGCGGCCGACCTGGCCACCCGCGCCCTGGCGATCCAGCAGCCGGGACGATTCGTGTGGATGGACGAAAGCGACGTCATCTCCCGGGTCGGGGCGGGCAAGCCCGGGCGGGCCTCGCCGGCCGGGCGCAGGCAGCGGCTGTGGATCCCGCCGTCGATGGGGTGGAGCGCCCTCGACCCCGAAGCGCAGCAGCTGCTCGCCGACGTGCTGCTGCTGCTGAACCTGATCGAGCGGGGATCGTCGCCGGAGAAGATCAGCGAGCGGCTGCGCCAGGCCAGCAAGCCCGAGCGCGCGCATGAGCTGCCGCCGTGCATCACCCGTGACCGCCGGCCGCTGCAGCCGCTGCTGGCCACGGGAGCATCCGAGGCGCAGCAGCCCGGGTGGGGCTGCCTGGACGGCTGCCAGTTCCGGCTGTGCCCCTACCCGCCCAAGGGCCTGCAGCATCACCGCACCGAGCTCGGGGAGGAGTTCTGCCGGCGCCAGGACAGGCTCGTCCGCTTCCTGCGGCTGCGGCGGCGCACCGCCCGCTGGCAGGGGATGTCGGCCCGGCGGCTGCGCGCCTTCTGGTCGCAGATGGCCGAGCGGGCGCGCAGCAGCCCCGGCTGAGGTGACGGGTTCCTTACGCGCCGCGCGGCCCGGGCACCAGGTCGCTACGCTCCCTGAGCGTGGCTAGGACCTGGCGCGGGCGGCTGGCGGCGGTGCCCATGACGGCGGTGCCCGTGAGAGCGGTGGCCGTGTCGGTCATCGTGACCACGGCTGTCCTGGGCACCGCCGTCGCGCTGCCGGGATGCGGTGCGGCCGGGTCTCCCACCGCCACCGGGGCCACTGCCACCGGGACCACTGCCACCGGGACCACCGCCCCGGGCGGCCGCGCGCCCGGGGCGGCCCGGCCGCCCGCTGGGCACCGCCCGACCTGGTCGGCGCTGTGCTTCCGCCCTGCCTGACCGGCCGGGCCCGCCGGCAGGCGCGCCTGGCGAGTTCCTTGCATCCCATTGTCACTCACAGTAGTTTAGGCTGCGCGGAGAGTTGGGTAGCGCGTCAGCGCCGCTATCGAAGGTTCGCCGTCTCAAAGGGGGAGTGAACATGCGGGCAGCCGGCGGCATGAGCCCAGCCTCGCGCGCGCGGGCCGCCGCGCGCCGGGCCCTCGGAGCGCTCGGGCTGGCGGTGACGCTGGCGGGCCTGACCGCGGGCGGATCGCCGGCGCCGGCCCAGCCGCCGGGGACACAACAGCCGGGGGCACAGCTCCGGCGGATGCACTTCGCCGTCCGCCTGGTCGACGTCCCCGTCGACGAGGCGGACAACCCGCGCGCCTTCCAGTACATCATCGACTTCCTGCCGACCCGGTCGGTGATCCGCCGCCGCATCATGATCACCAACCAGGAGGAGCGGACGGCGCGCTTCACCGTCTACCCCGCCGCTGCCCAGATCAGCGGCGGCCAGTTCACCGGACAGGCCGGCCACGCCCGCAACGAGCTGACCGGCTGGGTCACCGTGCAGCACCCGTCGCTCAGGCTTCGCCCCGGGCAGTCCGCCGCGGACCTGGTCACCATACGGGTGCCGCCGGGCGCCACCCGGGACGAGCACTACGGGGTCATCTGGGCCGAGCAGGCCGAGTCGGTGCCCGTCAGGCAGCGCGTCACGATCCGGGACGTGGCGCGGGTCGGCATCCGCGTGTACCTCGCCGTCGGGCGCGGCGGCGTGCCGCCGACCAGCTTCACCATCACGTCGGTCAGCGGGCAGCGGCTGGCCGCCGGCCCGCAGGTCATCGCGCACGCCCGCAACGCCGGCGAGCGGGCCATCGACCTGGCGGGCACGGTGCGCCTGGCCGGCGGCCCCGGCGGCAGCAGCGCCGGCCCGTTCGCCGCGCGGGAGACGCTGACGCTGGCCCCCGGCCAGTCGGGGAACGTGACCTTCGCGCTGCCCGCGGACCTGCCCGCGGGTTCCTGGGCCGCCACCGTGACGCTGGCCAGCGGCGTGACTACCGCGACCGCCCGGGCGACGGTCTCCCTCGGCGGGCAGGCGGCCGCCGCGTCGTGGGCGAGTCCGGTGAAGCTGGCCTGGGGCGGGGGCATGCTGCTGGGCCTGAGCGTGATCGCCGCCGTGGTGATCGCCCGCGGTCGGCGGCTGCGCCGCGCCCTCGCCTGACCGGTTCGGGCGAGGGCGCCGCCCCGTGGCGTGAGTCGTGCTTGTCCCTGGTGGCCGCGCTGGCGCTGGCCGTGGCGGGTCGAGACGTACGCCGGGCCGGCGCGCTACGCCGCTGGCGGCCCGAACCAGGTGGCGAGCGCGTCATGGAGCCCGGGGTAGGGCGGGTCCCCGGCCCAGGCGACGTGCCCGTCGGGGCGGATCAGCACGGTGGCGGGGGCGCTGACCGCGCCGAGGAGCGGGAGCTCCCACCGGCCGCCGTACCCGGCGTCGGCCAGCCGGACCCGGTCCGCCCACGGCGTGATGTCGGGGCCGCCGGGCTGGCCGAGGCGCAGCAGCACCGGCCGGGCCGCGTGCAGCAAGGTGAACGCCCGCACCGGGCCGGCGGCGGTTTCCAGGTCGAGGTCGGGCAGGCGGCGGCCGAGCAGCGGATGGCCCTCGCCGAGGTCGTAGCGGATGTCCAGGCCGCTGACCTCCCCGGCGATCGCCTTGCGCGGCTGGTCCATGGCCAGCAGCCCGCTCATGGTTTCGCGCAGCGCGCCGATCCGGTCGTCGGCGCGGGCGAGCGCGGTCTGCGCCATGGTGTTGCGCAGCACGCGAGCGGCGACCGGGTGCCGCTCGGCCTGGTAGGTGTCGAGCAGGCTGTCCGGCGATGCCCCCTTGACTACCTGGGCGAGCTTCCACCCGAGGTTGACCGCGTCCTGCACGCCGGTGCTGAGGCCCTGCCCGCCGACCGGGTAGTGCACGTGGGCGGCGTCGCCGGCCAGCAGCACGCGGCCCTGGCGATAGGACGCAGCCTGCCGGGTCATGTCGGTGAACCGGGAGATCCAGGTCGGGCTGTGCACCCCGTAGTCGCTTCCCCAGGCGGCGGTGAGCGCGCGGCGCAGGTCCTCCAGGGTCGGCTGGCCGGCCTGCCCGGCATACCGCTCGCTGACCACCAGCCCGACCCGCTTGCCGTCCGCCAGCCGGCCCGCGGCCTGGGTGCCGCCGGCGTCATATCGGATGCCCCACGGCGGCTCCTGGCTCATCTCGGCCTCGGCGAGCAGGGAGCTCGTTGACGGGTCCCACCCGGGGAACTCGATGCCGGCCGCCTTGCGGACCACGCTGCGCCCCCCGTCGCAGCCGACCAGGTAGCCCGCCCGCAGCGACCGGCCGTCAGACAGCCTGACGTCGACGCCGGCGTCGTCTTGGGCCAGGCCCGTCACCTCGCGCCCGCGGGCGATCGGCACGCCCAGCTCGCCGACCCAGCCGGCCAGGATGCGCTCGAAGGGGCCCTGCCCCAGCGCGAGCCCGTGGTGGCGGGCGGGGAAGTCGCTGATGTCCAGGCGGATCCCGGAAAAGCCCGTGGTCCGCATGGGCTGCCCCTCGGCGAGGAACCGGCCGGCGATGCCGCGCTGGTCGAGCACCTCGACGGTGCGCGCGTTCAGGCCGCGCGAGCGCGGGCCGTCGAGCTCCTGGCTGGCCCGCCGCTCGACGATGGCCACGTCGACCCCCGCCAGCGCCAGCTCGCCCGCCAGCATCAGCCCGGCCGGGCCGCCGCCGGCGATCACCACCGCGTGCCCGCTCACCGTGTCCCCCGCTCGTCCGGGCCGCCCTCAGCGGCGGCGCCTTCCCTCGCTGCGCTCCCTCGCGCCTCGGTCGCTCCGCTCAGTCCTGGCGCCGCCGCGCCCCCGCGCTCGCTCACTGGTGCCCCGCCCCGCTGGTGAGGATGACGAGCTGCTGGGTCGCCCGGGTCATCGCG
>JAICUO010000414.1 GCA_025935815.1 Streptosporangiaceae bacterium | reverse complement strand
CCCTCATCCCCCCGGGCGGCTATATGTACCAGCAGGTCCGGCCTGGCCGGAAGCCCTTGACTCCACCGTCGCTGCCATGCTCGACGATGCCCGCAGCTGGCGGCGGGCCTAGCGCGCAAGCGCCAATGCTGGCGGGAGCCGGCTCGGGCAACGGCCGCCATTCCCGCCTGATCAGCCCGTAGACCCACGAGTCAGAGACCTCGCCGTTCACGACGCAGTCTTCCCGCAGCGTCCCTTCACGCACGAAGCCGAGCTTCTCCAGCACGCGGGCAGATGCCGCGTTGCGCGTATCGCTCAGCCTGGACGCGATTGAGGTCCAGCGTGTCGAATGCCCACCGCAGCAAAGCGCGCGCCGCCTCCGTCGCGTAGCCGTGGCCCCACGCCGCATCAGCAAAGCAGTAGCCCAGCGATGCGCTGCGGTAGCCCGGATTCCACCGGTTCAGGCTGCACCAGCCGATGAACGTCCCGTCGCGGGCACGATCCACGGCCAGCCTCGCCCCGGTGCCTTCCCGTGCCATTTGCCGGCAAGCCGTGATGAAATGCCCGGCGCGCGCGCGTTCGCTCCAAGGCGGCGCGTCCCAGTAGCGCAGCACGCAGGCGTTGCTGTGCAGCGCGAACAGGTCGCTCGCATCCGCGTCGCCGAAGGGACGCAGCCGAAGGCGAGCGGTGTGCAACGTAGGGGCGGGCAGCGCCATGCGCGTCACGTTCCCTCCCGTGATTGATGGCCAGTAAATCAGACATGCCGGCGCACGGGTGCGCTCCAATGGCTTTGACGCTTTCGTCCGCCTGATGGCGTAGTCGTCGGCGCCGGGCCCCGCCGGCGTGATGTCGAAGCCGGGCCTGCTCGGCTGGCGAAAGCAGGCCGGGCACGCTGAACGGCGGGCCTGCGGCTGCGGTCTTGCCCGCCATGCCCGGCCTTGTCCCCAGGCCGGCCTGATCGTCGCCGGGGCCTGCGATGCCGGCGGCGCGCGTTACTGGAACCTGTCCGGCGGCGGGGTCGAGCCGGGGGAGACGCTGCAGGACTGCCTGATCCGGGAGGGGATGGCCCGGCATCACGGTCAGGAGAGGGTCTTCTCGAACCAGTGATCGGCGTACGGGCCGCTGCTGAACGGGGCCACTTCCCGGTAGCCGTGACGGGCGTACAGCCGCCGGGCCTCGATGAGGTCACGGCGGGTGTCCAGCCGCAGCACGCAGGCCTGGTGCCGTCGCGCGTGCTCTTCCAGGCAGTCAAGCAGCCGCGAACCGAGCCCCCGGCGGCGGGCCGCGGGAACCACGAAGACGCGGGTGACCTCAGCGACGTGACCGGGCAGCAGGCGCAGCCCGGCGCACCCCAGCACCTCGTCCTTCTCCTGCGCCACCAGCAGCAGGCCGCGAGGCGGCGCGAGGTCGTCGCTGGGGTCCTCGCGCATGGCCGCGACGATCTCGCCCTCGGTTGCCGGGCGGCCGTAGTGCCTGCTGGCAACGTCGCTGAAGTACGCCCGCAGGACCTGGCCCGCTTCCCCGGCGGCCGGTGACGTGACTGCGATAGCAATCTCCGGATGCCAGCCCACCATCACAGTATCCCCGGCGGCACCAGTGAATAGCGCGGAGCGGGCTCGAGGCGACAAGAACATCGACGCGCCCGATCGCCGGCTCGGCGCGGGCGCTGCGTGCCCCGGGTCGTACCGGGCCCGTGCCGGTTGCCCGTTGCCTGTGAGCTTGCGGGGCGCCCGGGCCTCCGCCGTCGCTCCCGGCTAGGCTGGCGATCCCAGAACCGGCAACGGGGCATACATCGCGCGCGCGGGCGCCCGGCGAGGACCGCGCACAGTCGCAGGCTGGCGAATATGGCAGGCGAGCACGAGATGCACGGAGGTACCGATGAAGGCAATCGTCGTAACGGACCGGGCCGCGGAAGCAGCCGGGATCACGCTCGCGGAGCGGCCCGAGCCGGCTCCGGCGATCAACGACGTCGTCGTTGAAGTCCGCGCGTCGGGATTCGTCCCCGCGGAGTGGGAGTGGCCATCGACGTGGACCGACCGCTGCGGCCACGACCGGGCCCAGGCGATTATCGGCCACGAGCTCGCCGGGGTGGTCACCTCCCTCGGCTACGGCACGACAGGGCTCTCGCTGGGACAGCGGGTGCTCGGGATCACTGACTGGCACCGCGACGGGACCCTGGCCGAGTACGCGGCCGTGGAGGCACGCAACCTCGCGCCGCTGCCCGGCGACGTCGACTTCACCACGGGCGCGAGCCTGCCGATCTCCGGCCTGACCGCCTGGCAGGGCCTGTTCCAGCACGGCCGCCTCCGCGCGGGGCAGGCCGTCCTCGCGCACGGCGCCGCCGGCGCGGTCGGATCCGCGGTGACGCAGCTCGCCCGCGAGTCCGGCGCCTACGTCATCGGCACCGGCCGGGCGGCGGACCGTCAGGCCGCACTCGACTTCGGCGCGAACGAGTTCCTCAACCTCGACGAGGAGGACCTCGAGGACATCGGCGGGGTCGACCTGGTCTTCGATGTCATCGGCGGTGACATCCAAAGGCGCTCGGCGAGCATCATCCGGCCCGGCGGGACGCTGGTGTCGGTGGTCGGGCCCGTCCAAGCCCGCCCCGCAGGCGGCCTCGCGGTCGACTTCGTCGTCGAGTCCGTCCCCAGTCAGCTGGCGCAGATCGTCGACCGGGTGCGGGACGGACGCCTGCGCACGCACATCGGAACCATCGCGACCCTCGACGACGCCGTCCCCGCGCTCAACCCCACCGAGCGGCGCAAGGGCAAGACCGTCATCCGCGTGCGCCCCTGACGGCCCCGCAACCCCCCGACAGCGTCGTCGAGCCGTCACCCCTGATTACCGGCGGCGGAATAGCCCCGCGCCGGATGATGAGCACCAAGATGAATTTGCTCAACGCCAAGCTCGGCACGGGGTTATGGCGAGGGCAGGAGGAGATCTCCCGGCTGCAGGCCCGGGCACTGACCCGGCCCGTGCGCCGCGCGGTCACGGTGGCCGAGTTCAGCACCGCGGGCAATTCCCTCGCGGCAAGGTTCGTGCAGGCACACTGGCGACCCTGGCCGAGTAAGCTGCGGGCCGAAGGCGCTCGATGTGCCCGCAAACCCGTTTAGGCGCATTACCGGGGAGGATCAGGTCATGGCTGGCAGGCCGACGGAGGCTGGCGAGGAGGAATCGGGGCCGAGGCTGGACACCAGCGTCGCGCACTCGGCGCGGGTGTGGAATTACCTGCTCGGCGGCAAGGACAACTTCGCGGCCGACCGCGAGACCGGCGACCTGATCGTGACGATGTTCCCCGGCATCGCGCGGCTCGCGCGGCTGCAGCGCCAGTTCCTGGTCCGCGCGGTGCGCTACCTGGCGGGCGAGGCCGGCATCCGGCAATTCCTCGACATCGGCACCGGGCTGCCCTCCGCCGATAACACCCATGAGGTCGCCCAGGCGATCGCGCCCGCGTCCCGGATCGTCTACGTCGACAGCGATCCGATGGTGCTCGCGCACGCCCAGGCGCTGCTGAAGAGCGCGCCCGGCGGGGCCACCGACTACCTGGAGGCCGATGTCCGCGACCCGGGCACGATCCTGGCCGGGGCGGCCGGCACGCTGGACTTCAGCCAGCCGGTCGCGCTGGTCATGCTCGGGATCATGGGGCAGCTCCCGGACTCCGACGATCCGCACGCGCTCATGCGCCGTTACCTGGAGGCCGTGCCTGCTGGCAGTTACCTGGCGCTGTGCGACGGAACCGACCTCAGCCCCGCGCTGAACGAGGCGATCGCGGCCTACAACCAGAACTCCGCCAGCTCCTACCACCTGCGCACCACGCAGCAGGTCAAGGCGTTCTTCGACGGCCTGGCCCCGGTCGCGCCCGGCCTGGTCCCCGCCTCCGCCTGGCAGCGCGACGGCACCGCCAGCGTCGACGCCGGAGATGCCACCCTCTGCGGCGTCGCGCTCAAGCAGCAACCCGGCCAACGCGGGTCGTGAGTGGCCGGCCTGATTCTGGAGTACGAACCCCGGCGCTACCAGTCAGGAGCCGCCGGACAGTCGTTCTTCCTTGCCGAGCGGGCTGGGCTGGGCGGACTGGGTCCATGGCATCGCGCCGATGACGTTGGCGGCGATCAACGTTCGGCCGGACGGATCCCAGAGCAGGACGGTATCGGCCTGTGTGAGCGCGATCAGGGCCGTCATGGCCTCGGGGCTGGGGGCGGCCACGTGCGGCTGGTCATCGTCGGTGATGAACATGACCTCGAACCGGCCGTGGTCGCCGTCCGGCCCGGCTGTCCAGTTGGCGTTGATGATCTTTATCGGGCGTGTCTGCTCGCTTGCACCTGGCATGAGGCCAGGCAAGCAAGCGCTGGGCGTCACCGGCAATTGATTCGTCCCCGGGCGTATGTTGAGTCCTGATGACGGTGTTTGCCTTCCGGGACCGGGACAGCCTGCTGGCCGTGCGCTTTGCCATCTCGCCCGCGTGGGAGACGCAAGCGGCGGTGCAGGCCCTGGCCGATGGGCGCGCACGCTCTTACCACCGGCCGTGGCTGGCGCGGGTCCGGGCGGACGCGGCCAGGGCCGGGCTGGCGCCGCTGGTGGCCGTGCTGCCTCGCCGCGGCTATGTGCCCGACTTCCTGGCCCCGCCGCCGCAGGCTGCCAGGCCGGATCTTGCGGGCCAACTGGCCCAGGTCCGTGCGACCGACCCGGCGCAGGTGTCACGCGAGCTCCAGTGGTGCCGCGAAACAGTTCACAGCGCTCACAGCAGCCGCCTGCTCGCTGACCTGCTGACCGATCCAGAACGCGGCCGCGATCACCTCGCTGCCCTCCTCCACGCTGCTTGGACCACGCTGGTAGCGCCGTCCTGGACCCGCATCCGGGCCTTGCTTGAGCGCGACATCGAAGAACGGTCCCGGGCGCTAGCGCGGCGCGGCCTGCGCGGCCTTGATGAGCTGCACCCGAAGATGCGCTGGACACCGGACGGGCTGTACCTGGCTGACGGCAGTGACCGCACGATCGAGGTCAGCGAGCGCGGATTGCTCCTGATGCCCAGCGCCTATCTGTGGCCTCACGTCGCCGCGATCACCGAGCAACCCTGGCTCCCTGCGGTCATTTACCCGGCCGCCGGCATCGCCGGGCTCTGGCAGGCCCCCGCGCCGCCGCCGGAGGCGCTGGCCCGGCTGTTCGGCCGCTCCCGCGCGCTCGTCCTGGCCTGCCTGGACCAGCCCATGTCCACGACCGCGCTTGCCGCGATGACCGCGCTCAGCCCAGCATCGGTCTCCGCCCACCTGCGCACGCTCCGCGACGCGGGCCTGCTTTCCGCCACCCGGCACGGCCACGAGGTCCTTTACCATCGAACCGAGCTTGGCGCCGCACTGCTGCGCGCACACCGCGGGCAGCACGACCCGCGCTGAGCCCCAGCAGGCTGGACCTCCCGTGCGTGCGGCGTGCTGCTGGTTGGATGGTGCCATGCCAACCGAACAGGTACTGAGTGGGCTGAACTCTGTGGTCATCCGTGCGATGGCCGCGGGCGATGCTGACCAGGTGCTGGCGATCTACCAGGCGGGACTGGATGGCGGGCAGGCCAGCTTCGAGAGCCGGGCGCCGGGGTGGGCGGCATTCGACGCGGGCCGGTTGCCCGGGCACCGGCATGTCGCCGCCGATGCCGCGAGCGGGCAGGTGCTCGGCTGGGTAGCGGTGTCGCCCACCTCGTCGCGCCGTGTCTACGCCGGGGTGGTCGAGCACAGCATCTACGTCGACCCCGCCTGCCAGGGTCGGGGTGTGGGGTCGGTGCTGCTGGCGGCGCTGATCGCCTCGACGGAGGCGGCGGGGATCTGGACGATTCAAAGTGGCGTGTTCCCGGAGAACGTCGCCAGCTTGCGGCTGCACGAGCGGGCGGGATTCCGCGTGGTGGGCACCCGTGAGCGGGTGGGCCGTCATCATGGCCGGTGGCGCGACACCGTGCTGATCGAGCGGCGCAGCACGGTGGCCGGGCTGGACTAAGGGCTGGATGCCCAGGTACCTGGAGCCTCAGCCGCTCGTGACGCGTAGCGAGTCACTCAGCGCCAGCAACGCCGCCGGGGCGACCCGGTAGTAGGCCCACTTGCCACGCTGGTCGCGGGTGACCAGGCCCGCCTCGGCCAGCAGCTTCATGTGGTGGGAGACGGTCGGCTGAGTCAGGCCGACCGGGGCGGTCAGGTCGCAGATGCAGGCCTCGCCGCCGTCGGCGGCGGCGATCATTGACAGCAGCCGGACCCGGTGCCGGTCGCCGAGGGCCCGGAAGACGCGGGCCAGCCGCTCGGCCGCGTCCTCGTCCAGCGCGCCCGCTGTGAGCGGGGAGCAGCAGGCGGCGAAGTCCTCGCCAAGGAGGGGAAGAGCTGTGCCGGTCATGTCTCAATCCTGCCACATCGATTGACAAGCCTCGATGCATCGAAGATAGTCGATACATCGAGGAACTTCAATGAGAGGATGGCGTGATGAGCGAGACGAGCGACCTGCCGGTAGTAGTGGTCGGCGCCGGCCCGCAGGGGCTGGCCGCGGGCGCGCACCTGCTGGAGCGAGGGCTGGAGCCGCTGGTCCTGGAGGCCGGGGACGGCCCGGCGTCCGCGGTGAGCGAGTGGGGGCACGTGCGGCTGTTCTCGGCGTGGCCGGAGTTGGTCGACAAGGCCGCCGCGCGGCTGCTGGCGCCGTCCGGGTGGACCGCGCCGGAGGCGGGATACCCGACGGGCGCGCAGTGGATCGAGTCCTACCTGCGGCCGCTGGCCGACGCACTGGGCGCCCGGGTGCGGTACGGCGCGCGGGTGACCGGGATCTCCCGCCAGGGCCGGGACCGGCTAGTGGACGCCGGGCGCGAGCAGGCCCCGTTCACCGTGCACGTGACCAGCCCGGACGGGGTGGAAGAGCGGCTGCTGGCCCGGGCGGTGATCGACGCGTCGGGGACCTGGCGGCACCCGGCCCCGGCCGGCGCGGACGGGCTGCCCGCCGCCGGCGAGCGCGCCACCGGCGACTTGATCCGCTACCAGATACCGGACTTCACCTCCCCGCAGGGATTCGTTGGGCGGCACACGGTCGTGGTGGGCGCCGGG
>JAICUO010000206.1 GCA_025935815.1 Streptosporangiaceae bacterium | reverse complement strand
TGGCGCCGCCTCTTGCTGTTATCAGGATGCCAAGGCCCTTGTCACGCCGGGGCGCCCCGGCGTGTCAGTGTTGATGACACCCACTGGTGATGACACGCGCGCGAAGGAGAACGTGACAGGTGAGCGACGACGCGGCGCTGGCCGAGCGCTTCGAGGAGCATCGCGGGCACCTGCGGGCGGTCGCCTACCGGATCCTCGGCTCGCTGCCCGAGGCGGATGACGCGGTGCAAGAGACGTGGGTGCGGGTCGCCGCGGCGGGCGCCCGCGGCGTGGACAACCTCAAGGGCTGGCTGACCACGATCGTCACCCGGGTCTGCCTGAACGCGCTGCGCGCCCGGGCCGCCCGGCCGGAGCAGCCCGCCGGCGTGCGCGTGCCCGACCCGGTGGTCTCGCTGCCCGGCGCCGCGCCCGACCCCGAGCGGGAGGCGCTGCTGGCCGACTCGGTGGGCCTCGCGCTCCTCGTCGTCTTGGACGCGCTCGCGCCCGCCGAGCGGGTCGCGTTCATCATGCACGACGTCTTCGACGTGCCGTTCGCGGTGATCGGGGACATGGTGGGCCGGTCGGAGGCGGCTGCCCGCCAGCTCGCCAGCCGGGCGCGCCGACAGGTGCGGGCGACCGGGCCGGTCGCGCCCGACGTGGGCCTGCAAGCCCAGCAGGCGGTGGTCGCCGCCTTCTTCTCCGCCGCCCGGGCGGGCGACTTCGGCCGGCTCGTGGAGCTGCTCGACCCCGACGCCGTGGTCCGGGCCGACGGCGGCAGCGCCCGCCCCGGCGCCTCCGTCGTCATGCGCGGCGCCGCCGAGATCGCGCGGGCGACCATCGCGACGGCCAGCCCGCTGGCCGACTTCACCCCGGTCGTGGTCAACGGCGTCGCCGGGATGCTCATCACCGTCAAGGGCCGCCCGGTGTCCGTGATCGCGGTCACCGTCACCGGCGGCCGCGTCACCGCGCTGGACGGCATCACCGACCTCGCCCGCCTGTCGGCGCTGGACCTGCCGCGAGTGCCGTAGCCCGGGCTGGCCGCCCGGCTGAACCACGCGGGCGGATATCCGCGTACTACCTGAATCGGGCTTTATTCCAGCATGGCGGAATTCAAAAAAATCTTGTTGGTGCGTGAACCAACAGCCCGCGAGGGCGCGTACTAGCTGGCAGAGAATGACTAGCGCCCAAGGGGGACCACAATGCCAACCATTACCGCCCGCGCCCTGCGCACCGCCCTCATTGTCCCGCTGCTCGCGGGCAGTGCCCTGTTGGCCTCGACCGGGCACGCCCACGCCACGATCAACCCCAGCGACGTGGACCGGCCGATGATCTCCGCGGGAGACCTGGACTTCGGCAACAAGAACATCTGGGGCACCCTCAGCGGCGGCATCGTCAACTGGGACATGACCCCCGGCGCCCCCGGCGCCTGCCAGGTCGCCACGCCGTGGATCAGCGGCCGCCTCTACGTCAACAACCAGAAGGACAAGTCAAGCCGGATCCTGGTCGACTTCCACGACGCCGATCACCACAACCTGCACACGTGGCACTCGGGCTCGGTCACGCCGTCGGATAACGGGAGTTACTACGCCGTCATCAGCGACACGGACTTCTGGGGCAGCTCCGACCTCGACCACATCGTCCTCAGGCTCCAGGTGCTGCAGAACGACGGGTCGTGGACCGAGGTCGGCGAGGCCAGCGCGACCCGCCCGCGCTGCTAGCGACCGCAGCGGTACCCCGCCCAAGGGCCCGGCAGCCATCGCGGCTACCGGGCCTTACCGGCGGGAATTCCTGCTTGACGTCCGCCCGCATATGACTGGAATTCCGTCATGCATTTAGTCATCCTGGCTGTCGTGGCCAGGAATCGGAGTCAGGCCGCGAATCCCCTACACATTTCGCCGGTACTGGCCGCCTACTTCGAAGAACGCGTCCGTCATCTGCTGGAGGGAACATACCCGCGCGGCGCGCATGAGCGAGTCGAACACGTTCCCGCCCGACCTCGCGGCCTGCTTCAGGTCCGCCAGGGCCGCCTCCGCCTCGCCGCGGTGCCGGTCCTGGAAATCGCGGACCCGGGCCAGCTGCGACTTCTTCTCCTCCTCGGTGCCGCGCGACAGCGGGATGACCGGGGCGGCGGCCTCCGGGTGCGGGCTGCGGAAGGTGTTGACGCCGATGATCGGCAGCGTTCCGTCGTGCTTGCGGTGCTCGTACAGCATCGACTCATCCTGGATCCGGCCGCGCTGGTACCCGGTCTCCATCGCGCCCAGGACGCCGCCGCGGGCGGAGATCCGCTCGAACTCCGCCAGGACCGCCTCCTCGACCAGGTCGGTCAGCTCCTCGGCGATGAACGAGCCGGACAGCGGGTTCTCGTTCATCGCCAGGCCCCATTCCTTGCCGATGATGAGCTGGATCGCCAGCGCCCGGCGCACCGAATCCTCGCTCGGCGTGGTGACCGCCTCGTCGTAGGCGTTGGTGTGCAGGCTGTTGGCGTTGTCGTAGATCGCGCACAGCGCCTGCAAGGTGGTGCGGATGTCGTTGAACGCCATCTCCTGGGCGTGCAGCGACCGGCCCGACGTCTGGACGTGGTACTTGAGCTTCTGGGACCGCTCGTTGGCGCCGTAGCGGTCCCGCAGCGCCACCGCCCAGATCCGCCGGGCGACCCGGCCGATGACCGTGTACTCGGGGTCCATCCCGTTGGAGAAGAAGAACGACAGGTTCGGCGCGAAGTCATCGACCTTCATGCCGCGCGCTAGGTACGCCTCGACGTAGGTGAACGCGTTCGACAAGGTGAACGCGAGCTGGCTGATCGGGTTGGCCCCCGCCTCGGCGATGTGGTAGCCGGAGATGGACACCGAGTAGAAGTTCCGCACGCCGCGGGAGATGAACCACTCCTGGATGTCGGCCATCACCCGCAGGGAGAAGTCGGTCGAGAAGATGCAGGTGTTCTGGCCCTGGTCCTCCTTCAGGATGTCGGCCTGCACCGTCCCGCGGACAGCCCTCAGCACCTCTTCGGCCGAACGTCCCTGGGCCTGCCCCTGATCGATGGCCGAGTTCAGGAAGAACGCCAGGATCGCGGGAGCCGGGCCATTGATGGTCATGGACACCGACGTGCTCGGGGCGATCAGGTCGAACCCGTCGTACAGCGCCCGCATGTCCTCGATCGTCGCGATCGACACCCCGGAGGTGCCGACCTTCCCGTAGACGTCGGGTGCCTCGGCCGGGTCCCGGCCGTACAAGGTGACCGAGTCGAACGCGGTCGACAGCCGCGTCGCGGGCGCGTCCTTGGACAGCAGCTTGAACCGGCGGTTGGTGCGGAACGCGTCGCCCTCCCCGGCGAACATCCGCGCCGGGTCCTCGCCGTCCCGCTTGAACGGGAACACCCCGGCGGTGAACGGGAACCGGCCGGGCAGGTTCTCCGACCGCAGGAAGCGCAGCAGTTCCCCGTGGTCGGCGTAGCGCGGCAGCGCGACCTTCGGGATCCGGCTGCCCGACAGGGACTCGCGGGTCAGCGGGGTCCGCACCTCGCGGAACCCCGAGCCGCCGTCCCTGACCCGCACGACCTGCTCATCCCCCGAGTACGCGTCAGCGACGGCGGGCCACTGGTCGATGAGGGCCGCGTCATCGCCCGGCACCGCATTGCGCGCGTCCTCGAGCAGCGCGGACACGGCGCCGTCATCGGGCAGTTCCCCCGCGACGACGGCGACCTGCTGGGCCCGCCGGGCCGCGGCCGCGCTGCGCGCCGTGACCTCGTGGTAGGTCCGCACGGTGGCGGCGATCTCCGCCAGGTACCCGGTGCGGGCGGGCGGGATGACCGGCGCGGCCTCGGTGGATATCTTGCCCTCGGCGCGCGGCAAGACCCCTTCCGGCAGCGGCATCCCCCGCTCGCGCAGCAGCCCGGCCAGGTGCTGGTACAAGGCGGTGACGCCGTTGTCGTTGAACGTCGCGGCGCTGGTGCCGAAGACCGGCATGTCCTGCGGCCGGGCGCCGAACGCCTGCCGGTTGCGCAGCAGCTGGCGGGAGACGTCACGGACGGCGTCCGCGCCGCCGCGCCGCTCGAACTTGTTGACCGCGACCACGTCGGCGAAGTCGAGCATGTCGATCTTCTCCAGCTGGGACGCGGCGCCGAACTCCGGGGTCATCACGTACAGCGACACGTCCGCGAGCGCGGTGATGCCCGCGTCGCCCTGGCCGATGCCGGGGGTTTCCACGATGACCAGGTCGTAGCCGGCCGCCTTGCAGGCGGAGGTCACCGCGGGCAGGTACGGCGGCAGCTCGTGGGAGCCGCGGGTGGCCAGCGAGCGGAAGAACACGTGCTGGGCGTCCAGGGAGTTCATCCGGATCCGGTCGCCGAGCAGGGCGCCGCCGCCGCGCCGCCGGGTCGGGTCGACGGCGAGCACCGCGATGCGCAGCTTGTCCTGCTGGTCGGTGCGGAACCGGCGGACCAGCTCATCGGTCAGCGACGATTTCCCGGAGCCGCCGGTGCCGGTGATGCCCAGCACCGGGACGAAGCGCTCCCCGGTATTACCGCGCTCCGCAGCATTACCGCGCTCCGCAGCATTACCGCGCTCCGCGCCTCTTGCTGTTATCAGATCATTGACGGCGGGCGGGAGCGTTCCCGCCTCCAGGCAGGTGATCGCCCGCGCCAGCGCGGGCCGCTCCCCCGCCAGCAGCGCCTCCGCCGACGGCGGCGTCGCCGCCAGGTCGACGTCGCACTCGCGGATCAGCTCGTTGATCATGCCAGGCAGGCCCAGTCGCTGGCCGTCTTCAGGGGAGAAGATCCGCACGCCAGCCTGGGCGAGCCGCGCGATCTCGTTGCCGACGATGACTCCCCCGCCGCCGCCGAACACCTTCACGTGCCCGGCGCCACGCTCGGCGAGCAACCGCGTCAGGTACTCGAAGTACTCGACATGGCCGCCCTGGTAGGAGCTGACCGCGACGCCCTGGGCGTCCTCTTCGATGGCGGCGTCGACGACGTCGGCCACCGACCGGTCGTGGCCGAGGTGGACCACCTCCGCGCCCTGCGCCTGCAGGATGCGCCGCATGATGTTGATCGCGGCGTCATGCCCGTCGAACAGCGCCGCCGCGGTCACGAACCGCACCGGATGCTCCGGAACGTGCAGTTCCTTCCCGGCGGCACGCCCTCGCGGAGCATCGTCCCTACCCCCCGCTGGGGCCCGCAGCTCAGCCATGGCAACCTCCCCCGGAGTCACTCCCCGGTCGCTTCGTTCCCGGGCCTCCGGCACCGCACTCCCGGAGCACCACTCCCGGAGCACCGCGCTCCGGAGCACAGCGCGCCCGCGGCACCGCGCGCCCCCGGACAGCCGGCGCCGCCCGCCCGAGATTCTTGGACACTCAATATTTGGACATTAAAATTATAGATACTTGGACGTTAAAGGACCTGGGCCGAGCTCGTCAAGCTCGGGGGGCGGGGCGTAACGTTTGGCTGTGGTGGAGTTCGACCCGATCACCGAGGCGCACCGGCAATGGTCCGCCCGCTGGCCTGAGCATGCCGATCACATGACGGCCATCACGTCGGTCATGCGCGTCCAGCAGTTGCTGCTGGCCCGGGTCGAAGACGTTCTCAAGCCCCACAGCCTGACGTTCGCCGCCTTCGAGGCACTGCGCCTGCTGGCGTTCACCCGGCACGGCTCGCTGCCTATGGGCAAGATGGGCGAGCGGCTGATGGTCCACCCCGCGTCGGTGACCAACGCCATACGGAAGCTGGAGTCACGCGGCCTGGTCGAGCGCCGCCTGTCCCCCGATGACCGGCGCGTCGTGCTGGCGACCATCACGGAGGGGGGCCGCGCCGTCGCGGCCGAGGCGACCGACGCGCTCAACCAGGCCGACTTCGGCCTGGCCGGCCTGACTCGCGAGCAGGCCGCCGAGGTCACCGTCACCTTGCGCCTGCTGCGCACCACCGCCGGCGACGTCTAGCCGGGCTTTCGCCAGACGGAGACGTGCTTTGCGCTGTCGGCGGTGAAGGGGGCACGGTCCCAGTCGGCCCAGCGCTCGCGCAGCCGCATCCCGGCGAGCCGGGCCATCAGGTCAAGCTCAGCCGGCCACACATAGCGAAACGGAACCGACAAGTTCTGCCACTGCCCATCCTTTTCCCAGTAGTGGTGGGAGACCATGCCCTGGCCCACCAGGTCGTACTCATCGAACCCGAGGCGGCCGGGGCGGACGGTGAACGGCACGACCGCCTGCCCGGGCGGCAGCCGCCGCAGGTCCGGGACCCCGACCTCGATGACGAAGTGGCCGCCCGGCTCCAGGTGCGCGGCCGCGTTGCGGAAGCACTCCACCTGGTCATCCTGGGAGGTCACGTTGTTGATGGTGTTGTAGACCAGGTACACGAGCCGGAACGCGCGGCCCGCCGTGGCGGTCACGAAGTCCCCGATGATCGCGGTGACCCGGTCGGCACCCGGCTTGGCGCGCAGCCGCGCCACCATCGCCGCCGACAGGTCGATCCCGTGCACGAGCACGCCGCGCTGGCTCAGGGGCAGCGCTACCCGGCCGGTGCCAATGCCGAGCTCCAGCGCGCTGGGGGCCTGCGGGGCACCGCCGGAGCCGGCCGCGCCCTCGGTGGCCAGCGCCGCGAGGAAGTCAACGGTCGGCGCGATCACCTCCGGCGCGAACATCCCGGGGTCATCCTCGTCATACCGGGCGGCGACTCCCTCGCCGAAGTAGTCAACGCGCACCCCGCCACTCTCACAGCCCCCCGCGCCCAACGCGAACGGTTTTCCCCGGGAGCTCCGCGCTCGAGTCATAATCGGCACGCCATAGCACAAAGCCGCTTACCTTATCTTCCCCAGCCTTCCCAGAAGCCCCGTTCGCCGCCACAATCGCAAGCGTCGCACCGCGTCACCCGGCCGGCGACTGCATCCGGCGCGGCATGCCGGGAATGCCCGTTTAGGGGCGGGCAGCACGGACTGAATCGCTTATATGTTTGGGTTTTGCGGGGTTATAATCCCGCAAAACCCAAACATATATGAAAATACCGCCCCGTCAGCAGCCCGTGTCCTGGTCCGCCCCGGCGTGGTACGGGGTGATTGCGGCCTCCGTTGCCTCTGGGACTGGAGCGACACCGGAGCTAAGTGGCATTGTGCTATAGCACCGAAAATGACACACGATTACGAAAGCGATCGCCGGAGTCACCCGTGAGGGGCCATGTCCGCCGAACCGCTTGACGTCAGCGAGGCTAACGTGGCTGGCGGTGATCGTGGGATCCGCGAGAAAAGGGCAGGCCGTGGTGGACACGCAGGGCCCGGTAACGCCGAACTCCGGTAACGCCGTGACCCGGTCAGCCCAGCGCGGCGATCGCCGCCGCGTGGACGCGGGCGCGCAACTCGGTTTGCACGGCGCGGTCGGTGCGGACCTCCACGACGCGCAGGCCGCTGCCCGGCTCCGTCTCGGCCACCGCCTTGGCCACGTCCTCGGGGGCCTGCGCGCGCGCGTAGGGAACGCCGAATGCCCCGGCCAGCTGGGCCAGGCTCGTCCCGTGCGGGGTGCCGAAGACGCGCTCGAACGGCCCGGCGAAGCGGGCCTGCTCCAGGGTCGAGAAGATCGCGCCCCCGTCGTTGTTCACCACGATCAGGCACAGGTCCGGGCGCGGCTCCTGCGGGCCGAGCGCCAGGCCCGGCGCGTCATGCACGACCGCCAGGTCGCCGACGAGCGCGAACGCCGGGCCACCGCCGCCGGCCTGATGGGCCAGGGCCGCGCCGATGGCCGTGGACGTGGTCCCGTCGATGCCGCTGGCCCCCCGGCTGGCCAGCACCCGGATGTCGGCGCGGGGCCGCATGGTGGCGTCAACGTCCCGGATCGGCATGCTGGAGCCGATCCAGGCCAGCGCTCCCTCCGGGAGCGCGAGGAGGAAGTCCCGCGCCAGCCGCGGCTCGCTCAGCGACCCGTCGTCGTCGAGGACCGCGTCCGCCGCGGCGCGCGCGGCCGCGTCCGCCCGCCGCCACGCGGCCAGCCAGGGGGCCGCCGCGGATGCGGCGCGCTCCCCTGGTGCCCGCGTGAGCGGCGCCCCGGTGAGCCGGACCGAGGCCGCGACGTCGGTCGCCGCGCGGGCCTGGTCGGCCCAGCGGCCCGGGCCCTGGGCGATGACGACGTGCCGGGCACCGGAGGCCCGCAGCAGCGCCGACTGCGGCCGGGACAGGCCCGGCCGCCCGGCCGAGATGATCACGCCGGGGCGGTGCGCCGCCAGGAACTCCGGGCTGGCCAGCAGGTACTGGTAGGCGGTCAGCGCGCTGGGGCCCCGGCGGGCGTTGGAGGACGGCTCGGCCAGCACCGGCCAGCCCGCCTCCTCCGCGATCGCCACCAGCGGCCCCGGGTCATAGTCGCCGTCGCCGCAGACGACGACCCCCCGCTCGGTCCAGGGCAAGGTCAACGGCGCATCATCGGCAACGGACGGTGCCGCCTGGTATCGCGTCCACGCCTCCCCGCCGGGCCGGCCGGCCAGCGACTCGGGCCAGTCGGCCGGGTCCGCCGCGGCGGGGCTGCCCGCCTTGTTGGGCGGCACTGCGGGCGGCACCGCGAGCGGGCCATCGGGGACTGGGCCATCCGGGACGAGGGGCTCGCGGAAGGGCAGGTTCAGGTGAACGGGGCCGGGGACCGTACCGGTCGCGCCGCACGCCAGCGCGTGCGCCTGGCAGGCCAGCGACCGCCACGCGGCGGCCGCGCCGGCCCGGCGATCGGGAACCCCGGGGTCGGCGTACCAGCGGACGGCGTCGCCGTACAGCTTGACCTGGTCGATCGTCTGGTTGGCGCCCGCGCCGCGCAGCTCCGGCGGCCGGTCGGCGGTGAGCACGAGCAGCGGGACGCCGGATTCGGACGCCTCGATGATCGCCGGATGGAAGTTCGCCGCCGCCGTGCCGGACGTGCACACGATGGCGACCGGGGCGCGCCCGCCGGGGCGGAGCGCCCCGGCGCCGCCCGCCTTGGCCAGGCCGAGCGCGGTGAACGCGACGGCGCGCTCGTCGATCCGCACGTGCAGCCGCAGGCGCCCGGCCACGTCCAGCGCGTGGAACGCCATCGCCAGCGGCGTGGAGCGCGATCCGGGGGCCAGGACGACCTCGCGGACCCCGCACCGGGCCAGCTCGTCGGCGAACACGGTCGCGAACGCGGTGGACGGGTTCACGGGCAGCCCGCGGTGCCGCCCGCGGTGCCGCAATCAGCGCCGCCCGGCAAGGCGGGCAGGTGCCCGGCCGCCGCCCGGGCACGCTGCCGCCAGCCCTCGGGGTCGATCTCCCACTTCGCCAGCTCGGGCAGGTTCACTCCGGGACGCCGGACGCCGAGCTCTCCCCCCGCCTCGGCCAGCGGCACGGCGGTGACGTCGCCGGACAGCAGCGCCATCGTCGCCAGCCCGCAGGCGTACGGCAGCTCCGGCAACGCGGCCGCCAGCGCCACCCCGGCGGCCAGGCCGACCGACGTGTCGACGGCGCTGGAGACGACCGCGGGCAGGCCGCAGGCCTGCGCGACCCGCAGCGCGTTGCGGACCCCGCCCAGCGGAGCCACCTTGATCACCACGATGTCGGCGGCCCCGGCGGCCTTCACGGCCAGGGGGTCTTCGGCCTTGCGGATTGACTCATCGGCCGCGATCGGGATGTCGGCCGGCCCGTGGAGCAGTACCTTCCGCAGCTCAGCCAGCTCATCCAGGGTGGCGCAGGGCTGCTCGGCGTACTCCAGGCCGAACCGCGACAGTTCCCCCAGCATTCGCGCGGCCGACTTCACGTCCCAGCCGCCGTTGGCGTCCACCCGGATCGCCCCGGCCGGCCCGAGCGCATCGCGGACCGCCGCTACCCGCTCGATGTCCTCCGCCTCGGACTGGCCCTTCTCCGCGACCTTCACCTTGGCCGTCCGGCAGCCGGACGCCGAGACGATCGCGTGCGCCTGCTGCGGCCCGACGGCGGGAACCGTCACGTTGACCGGGATCCGGTCGCGTACGGGGGCGGGCCACCCCGCCGTCGCCGCCTCGATCGCGCTGGCCAGCCAGCGGGCCGACTCCCGGGCCCCGTACTCAGGGAACGGGGAGAACTCGCCCCAGCCCGCCGGGCCTTCGATGAGCGCGCCCTCGCGGACGGTGATCCCCCGGAACCGCGTGCGCATCGGGATCGCGAACGCCCGGAGCGTGCCGAGCAGCTCGCTGACGTCATGCAGGCGGGACACTCGTAACCTCCTTCAGGTACGGCATCTAAGGTTAATCACCGTGACCACGCGACCCGGTAGCAGGCGGCCCCTCCGGGCAATCATGCTCAGCGGGCCCGGTGACGCCGCCCGCCTCCTGGCTCCCCTCGAGGCGGCGCTGGCAGGCTCCGGGCCGGCGATCCTGCCCGTTGACGCGGGCCTGCCGGCCGCCCGGATCGCCGCGATCCTCGACGCTTTCGCCCCCGGCGAGGTGGTGGACGACGGGCCGGCGCGCACCGCGCGTTCCGGCGAAAAGGGTCACGGGGTTGACTCCGGCACGGCGGTGATCATCGCCACATCGGGGAGCACCGGGGCGCCGAAGGGCGTGGAGCTGAGCGCGGCGGCGCTGCTGGCCTCCGCGCGGGCGTCGCTGGCGCGGGTCGGCGCCCGCGACGGCGAGCGGTGGCTGGCGTGCCTGCCGGTGACGCACGTCGCCGGGCTGCAGGTGCTCGTGCGGTCACTGGCGGGCGGGACCCCGCCGGCCGTGGCCGCCACGGCGGACGCGGACGCGCTGGCCCGCGCCGCGGCCGCCGGGGCATCGCACGTGTCGCTCGTGCCGACGCAGCTGGTGCGGCTGATGGGATCCGCCGCCGGGCGGCAGGCTCTCGCGCGGTACGCGTCGGTCCTGGTCGGCGGCGCGGCCGCGGGCGCGGCGGTGCTCGATGAGGCGCGCGCGGCCGGGGTGCGCGTGATCACCACCTACGGCATGTCGGAGACCTGCGGCGGGTGCGTGTACGACGGGAGGCCGCTGGCCGGGGTTTCCGTGCGGTCCTGCGATGACGGGCGACTGCGGATCGCCGGCCCGGTGCTGATGAACCGCTACCACGGGCAGCCCGCCCTGACGGCCGCCGCCCTGGTGGAGGGGGAGTTCGTCACCGCCGACCTGGGCGCGGTCGACGAGCGCGGGATCGTCACGGTGCGCGGCCGGGCCGATGACGTGATCAACACCGGCGGGCACAAGGTCATCCCCGGCGAGGTAGCCGCCGCCTTGTCGACGTGCCCCTCGGTCCGGGAGGTCGTGGTGGTCGGCCGGGCCGACCCGCAGTGGGGCGAGCGGGTGGTCGCGGTGGTCGTCCCGGCGGACGGAATAGAACCGCCTACCCTGGAATTGCTACGTACGCATGTGCTGTCGGCGCTGCCGCGTTACGCTTGTCCCAGCGAGGTCGTGCTCGTTGACGCCCTTCCGGTGCTGCCCAACGGCAAGCCCGACCTAGCGCTCCTTGCGGGCCATGACCGGTGGGACCGCCCCCGGTACGGACCTAAATCAGCGCGAACGTTACGCTGACGGGAACAATCTCCGGCGCCAAGCGTTAATTAGTAGTGCCCGCGGGAAGTACCGGTCAACCAAAGCGGGCCTGTTGTAAGCCTTCTTGGGCACTGTAGGACGACGCACGTTAGTTCGAACGACACGGTAGTTCGAACGACACTTTAAGACGACCATGTTGGACGGCGCGGTACTGGGACAGCGCAGTGCTGAACAAACCAGTATCTGAACAAACCAGTACACGCGCACGTGTTACTGAAGGAGGGAGGTGTCTCATGCCGCGGATCGCTAACACCGCTCCTACCAAGGCCACTGTAGCCACCAATACGGGTGCTGCCAAC
>JAICUO010000303.1 GCA_025935815.1 Streptosporangiaceae bacterium | reverse complement strand
GCAGGCCGGGCTGCCGCTCGCGCCGCGGGCGCTGGCCCGGCTGGCCGAATGCCCGCCGCTGCCCGTTCCGTGGCCCGCCGAGGCCCGCGACGCGCTGACCACGCTGCTGGGCGCGGGCGCGTCGGCGATCCCCGTCTGGGAGGCGCTGGACCAGGAAGGCCTGCTCACCCCGCTGATCCCCGACTGGGAACGTGTCCGCAACCGGCCGCAGCGCAACCCGCTGCACCGCTTCACCGTCGACCGGCACCTGGTCGAGTGCGCCGCGAACGCGGAGGCGCTGACCCGCGACGTCGCCCGGCCCGACTTGCTGCTGCGGGCCGGCCTGCTGCATGACATCGGCAAGGGCGGGCCGGGCGACCACAGCGTCTCCGGTGAGGTGGTCTCCCGCGACGTGGCCCGCCGGGTGGGGCTGACGCCGCCCGACGCCGAGATCATCGCCGCCGCGACCAGGCACCACCTGCTGTTGCCGATGGTGGCGACCCGGCGTGACCTGGACGACCCGGTGACCGTGCAGCACGTGGCGCAGGCACTGGGCAGCCGGCTGCTGCTGGAGCTGCTGCACGCGCTCGCGCAGGCCGACGGGCTGGCGACCGGTCCGGCGGCGTGGAACGACTGGAAGGCCGGCCTCGTCGCCGACCTGGTGCGGCGGGTCTCCGCCGTGCTCGACGGCGACCCGGAGCCCGAGCCCGCGCCGCTGCGCGATGACCAGCTGGCGCTGGCCGCCGCGGGCGGGCCGGCCGCGATCGTCAAGGGCCACGAGGTCACGGTGGTCGCCCCCGACCGCCCCGGCCTGCTGTGGCGGGCCGCCGGGGTGCTCGCCTCGCACCGTTTGGCGGTCCGCGGCGCCAACGCGACGGCCGTGGGGGAGACCGCCGTGACCGTGTTCAGCGTGGCGCCCGAGTACGGTGACCCGCCCGATGAAGCCCTGGTCGCGGCCGACCTGCGCCGGATGCTGGAGGGCCGCCTGGACGTGGAGGACCGCCTGGAGCGCCGCGCCCGCAACGCCCGTCCGCTCGCCGCCGCCGCGCCGCCGCCCAAGGTCGCCATAGTCGATGGTGCCTCGCAGACGGCGACCGTGGTCGAGGTGCGCGCCCACGACGAGCCTGGCCTGCTGTGGCGGATCGGCCGGGCGCTCGGCGAGTGCGGCCTGGACGTCCGCGCCGCCCGGGTCGAGACCCTGGGGGCGGAGGTCGTCGACGTCTTCTACGTCACCGACTCCGCCGGCCGCCAGCTCACCGACCCCGCGGCCCGCAAGCGCACCGTCGCCGCGGTTCTCGCCGCGCTGACTCCCGGCTGAGCCCCCCGTCCCTGGCCCTGCCTTATCCACCGGGCCCTGAGCCTCGCGCGTAGACGGTAGCCTTGACAACGTGTTTGAGACTCTATCGGATCGGCTGACTCAGGTCTTCTCATCGCTGCGCGGGAAGGGGCGGCTGTCTGCCGCCGACATTGACGAGACCGCGCGCGCGATCCGCATCGCCTTGCTGGAGGCAGACGTCGCGCTGCCCGTGGTGCGGCAGTTCATCGCAGCGATCAAGGAGCGGGCCAGCGGCGAGGAGGTCTCGGCCGCGCTGAACCCCGCTCAGCAGGTCATCAAGATCGTCCACGAGGAACTGGTGACGATCCTCGGCGGCGAGGCCCGGCGGCTGCGGTTCAACAAGGTCCCGCCGACCGTGATCATGCTCGCGGGCCTGCAGGGCACCGGTAAGACCACGCTCGCCGGCAAGCTCGCGCTGTGGCTGAAGGAGCAGGGCAACACGCCCGTGCTGGTGGCCGCCGACCTGCAGCGGCCGAACGCCGTCCAGCAGCTACAGGTGATCGGCCAGCGGGCCGGGGTGCCGGTGTTCGCGCCTTCCCCCGGCAATGGCGTCGGGGACCCGGTTGCGGTGGCGCGGGCCTCGGTGGAGGAGGCGCGGCGCGCCCAGCACAACATGGTGATCATCGACACCGCCGGCCGCCTGGGCATCGACGCGGAGTTGATGGCGCAGGCCCGGGCCATCCGCGACGCGGTCGACCCGGACGAGGTCCTGTTCGTCGTCGACGCGATGATCGGCCAGGACGCGGTCGCGACCGCTCAGGCGTTCCTCGACGGCGTCGACTATGACGCGGTGGCGCTGACCAAGCTTGACGGCGACGCCCGCGGTGGCGCCGCGCTGTCGATCGCCGCGCTCACCGGCAAGCCGATCATGTTCGCCTCCACTGGCGAGAAGCTGGCAGACTTCGACCAGTTCCACCCGGACCGGATGGCCACCCGGATCCTGGACATGGGTGACATCCTGACGCTGATCGAGAAGGCCGAGAAGGCGTTCGATCAGGACCAGGCCGAGGCGATGGCCTCCCGCATGATGACCGGCGAGGGCTTCACGCTGGAGGACTTCATCGAGCAGCTGGGCATGCTGCGCAAGCTCGGGCCGATCCAGAACCTGCTCGGCATGATGCCCGGCGCGGCCAAGAACAAGGAACTGCTGTCCCGGGTCAACGACAAGGACCTCGACCGCGCCGAGGCGATCGTCCGGTCGATGACGCCCGAGGAGCGGCGCAACCCCAAGGTCATCAACGGATCCCGCCGCCTGCGCATCGCCAACGGGTCCGGGGTGACCGTCGGACAGGTCAACGAGCTGGTCACCAACTTCTTCGAGGGCCAGCGGCAGATGAAGATGATGCTCGGCGGGGCGATGCCAGGGATGCCCGCCCTGCCCGGCATGGGCCGTCGCGGCGGGTCCGCGCGGCAGGCGAAGTCGGCCAAGGGCAAGCGCAAGCACCCCGGCGGTGACCCGCGCAAGGCGGCGATGGCCGGCCCGGGCACCGCCGGCGGCGGCCCGGCGCCCCGCAACGGCGCCGCGGCCGAGCCAGCCGCCCCCAAGTCCATGGCGGAGCTGTCGGAGATGCTCCGCGAGGCGACCGAGGGCGGCGGTGGCCTGCCCGGTCTCGGCGGCCCGGGTAACTTTCCCGGCTTGCGGGGCGGTCCCGGCGGCCTGCCCGCGCTGCCGCCCAGCGGCCCGGGCGCGGGCAACATCCCCGCCGCTTTCGGCGGCAACAAGGGCGCCAGCAACAAGAAGAAGCGGAAGAAGTAGCCGTAACGAAACGTGCCCCCCTGCTGCCTGGCCAGCGTTCCGGCGCCGATATCGCCGGCCGCCCGGGTCAGTCGGCGGCGAGGGCGCGGACCGCGTCGATCGTGTCGGCTTCGGCGGCCGGCTTGTCCTCGCGGTAGCGGATGACCCGCGCGAAGCGCAGCGCCACGCCGCCGGGATAGCGCGGGCTGCGCTGCACGCCGTCGAACGCGATCTCCACGACGAGCTCGGGACGGACGTAGACGGTCCAGTCGTCGCGGTGGTCCTCCAGCTCCTGCAGTCGCCGGGTCTGCCAGGTCAGCAGCTCGTCGGTCAGGCCCTTGAACGTCTTGCCGAGCATCACCCAGCCGTCCGGGTAGCGGGGGGTCGAAGGGGGGATACTCCGTTCGCCCCCCCGGGGGCGCGCCGGGTCCCGCGCGCCCAGGTGCAGGTTGGACAGCCAGCCCTGGCGCCGCCCGTGTCCCCACTCGACGGCGAGCACGACCAGGTCGAGCGTGTGCCGCGGCTTGACCTTGATCCAGGCCGCCCCGCGCCGCCCGGCCGCGTAGGGAGCGTCCAGCGCCTTGACCACGACGCCCTCGTGCCCGTGGGCGATCGCGTCCGCGAAGAAGGCCGACGCCCGCCCGGCGTCGCCGGTCACCAGCCGGGGCATGAGCATTTCCGGCGGAACGACCGCCGCCAGCTCCGCCCGCCGGTCCGCGTCCGCCCGGTCGAGCAGGTCGGTGCCGTTCAGGTGCAAGGCGTCGAAGAGGAATACCGACAGGGAAACCGCCGTCCCCGTCTCGGTGGCGGCGCGGGCCGCCGTGTCCTGGAAGGGGAGCGGCCGGCCGTCGGGCCGCAGCGCGATCAGCTCCCCGTCGAAGACGGCGCTGGCGGCCGGCAGGCGCCGCAGCGCCGCGACGACCTCCGGCAGCCGGGCGGTGATGTCATCCAGCGTCCGCGTGAACAGCCGCACCTCACCACCACTGATGTGCGCCTGGATCCGGATCCCGTCCAGCTTCCACTCAACGGCGGCCTCCCCGCCGACCTTGGCCAGCGCCTCCTCGATCGTGGGCTCGCTGGCCGCCAGCATGGGCTTCAGCGGATGGCCAACCTGCAGCCCGAACTCCGCCAGCGCGGCGCTGCCGCCGGCCAGCGCCGCCCGCGCGGCGCGCGGCAGTGACCCGCTCAGCATGACCGCGCGGCGGACCTCGGCGACGGGCACGCTGGACGCCTTCGCGACCGCGTCGGTCATCACGCCGTCCAGCGCCCCTTGCCGCAGCTCACCCGACAGCAGCCGGACCAGGAAGTACTGCTCGTCCTCGGTGGCCGCGCCGAATAGCCCGGCGACCAGCCGCTTGCGCTCGGCGGCCGAGCCCTTCCCGGCGACCGCCCCGATCACCGTGAACGCGGCGTCAACCTGCGCCACCGTCAGCGACGCGGCCCGCGCCGGGGCCGGCGCGGATCGCAGCGAGGCCCAGCCGACCCCGATCTGCCGCTGCGGCAACTCCCCGGACAGGTACGCCACCACGATGGGCACCTCATCCGGGTCCGCCGCCCCCAGCGCGGACGCCAGCGCCGCAACCTTCCCCAGCCGTGCGCTAGTCCCCGAGACCTCCCGCGACACCGACGCAACCTCAGCCAGCAGCATCCCCCCATTGTGCCGTTGACCCCGTGACAGCGCGCGACCAGGCCAGCGGACGGGCCGGGTAGGGTCAGGAGGGTCAGGCAGACCAGAGGGGACAGGCTGGCCGGGAGGCGCGTCGTCAATGAACCAGCAGGACAAGCAAGCGATCGATGAGCTGTTCCAGTACCTGTACCGGACCGCGCAGCAGGCGGGGCCCCGGGACGCGGACGCCGAGGCGCTCATCCAGCGCTACCTCAAGCAGGCGCCGCCCGGGCTGACCTACCAGATGGCCCAGATGCTCGTGGCCCAGCAGGCGACGATCCGGCAGCTGCGCGCCCGGCTGCAAGCCGGCGGCGGCGCGCCCGCCGGGTTCGGGCAGGCCCGGGCCGGCTACGCGCAGTCGGGCTACGCCGGATACGGCCAGCCCGGCCAGTATCAGCCGGGCTACGGCTACCAGCAGCCCTACCAGGGCCGCAGTGGCGGCTTCCTGGCCGGCGCGGGCCAGCTCGCCCTCGGAATCGGCGGCGGCATCATCGGCGCCGAGATCCTGACCGACATCTTCAGCGGCGTCGGCGACATGTTCGACGGCGACCGGGGTGATGAGCGCGCCTATGCGGACGGCTACCAGGAGGGCTTCGCCGCCGGCGACGACTACGGGAACCGCGACGATTACCAGGACCAGGGCGGCTCCGACGATGGCGGCGGCTCCGACGATGGCGGCGGCTCCGACGATGGCGGCGGCGGCGACTTCGGCGGCGGCGACTTCTGACCAAAAGGCGCCGCCCTCCCGACACCGGGAGGGCGGCGCTTCGCGCAGGTCAGGCCGGGCCGTCAGGCGGCCGGCTTCGCGACGGACTTGCGGCCGCGGCGGTCGCCGGGGACCCAGAGGTAGTAGCCGACCGGGAACAGGCGCAAGGACAGCTTGTCATCGAGCAGGCCCCAGATGCCCTTGCGGGCGAACAGCGTGATCGCGATGGCCACCAGCCCCAAGATGATCAGGTACCACACATCGTATTGCTGCAGGGCCTGCTGCAGCACCATGAAGATGATCGTCCCGATGATCGGCCCCTCGATGGTGCCGATGCCGCCGATGATCACCGCGAAGGCCATCTCCGCGGTCCACTGGACGCTGAACACGCCGCCGGACGTGCCCGGCACCACCTGGAGTTGCTCGATGGCCAGCACGCCGCCGGCCGCGCCGCAGCCGACCGCGGCCACGACGAACACCAGCATCCGCGCCACCCATACGCGCGCTCCGGAGCTCCGGGCGGCGAGTTCATCATCGCGGATCGCCGTCAGCACCAGGCCCACCCGGCTGCGCAGCAGCAGGTACACCCCGGCCAGCGCCAGCACTGACACCACGAGGCCCGCCCAGTAGGTGTAGGCCGACAGCACCAGCGACCCGAAGCCGCTCAGCCCCGGCATCGGCATGCCGGTGCCGCCGCCGATCGACTGGAACTGCTCGACGAACAGCGCGACCGCCGTCGCCAGCACCCACGTGCCGATCGCGAAGTAGCCGGTCCGCAGCCGGGAGACCAGCCACCACAGCGGCAGCGCCGCCACGCCTGCGCCCAGGGCGCCCAGCGGCACCCCGATGAACGGCGACACCCCGTGCATCGCGAGGATCAGCACGAAGTACGCGCCGAGCCCGAGGAACGCCTGCTGGCCCACCGAGACCAGGCCGGCGTACCCGGCGAGCAGGTTCCACATCGAGGCCAGCGTCAAGATGATGAACCCCTGCACGAGTATGCCGGTGGTGCCTGCGTAGACCAGGTACGGGAGGTACGCGAACACCGCCACGACCACCAGCGCGCCGATCCCGGTCCACCACACGTTGCGCCGGGAGCGGGTAACGCGGACATCGCCGCCCGCCGAGACGGTTGCCTCAGAAACAGTCACGACTGCGTCCTCCGCGCGGTCAGGCCCTGCGGCCGGAACACCAGCACGACAAGGACGATGATGTACCCGGCCAGGGCCTCGTAGGAGATGTTGATCTGCCCGCCGACCTGCTGGGCGACGCCGAGCACGATCCCGCCCAGCAGCGTCCCCCACAGCGAGCCGAGGCCGCCGATCACGACCGCCGCGAATGCCCACAGCAAGATCGTGCTGTTCCCGTCGGTCGGGGAGAACTGGCCGGACATGCCGTAGGCCACGCCGGCCAGGCCCACGGTGCCGAAGGCGATCGCGGCCGCGATGCCGAAGACGTGCCGGGCGTTGATGCCCGACAGCAGCGCGGCGTCCCGGTCGTCGGCGACGGCCCGGATCATCCGGCCGTACCTGGATGCGGACAGGAAGTACTGCAGGGCCAGCAGCACGATGATGGCCACCCCCAAGATGCCGACCGGGAGCCACCCGATCTGGATCTGCGAGCCGATCGAGAAGGAGGCGCTCAGTAGCGAGGACCCGGTGCCGATGCTCCGGCTGTCGGCGCTGAAGAAGTGCTGCAGCCCGTTCTCGATCACGATCGACAGGCCGAACGTGACGATGAGCGTCGCGAGCTCGCCCTTGTTCAGCGCCGCCTGGATGACGCTGCGCTGCACGGCGTAGCCGAGCGCCGCCATGAGCACGACCATGATCGGGATCGACCAGAGGAAGGGAACGTGGGTGACCGCGATGACGCCAGTTGCGACGTACGCGCCCACGATCGCGAGGTCGCCGTGCGCGAGGTTGACGACCTTCATGATGCCGAACAGGAGCGAAAGGCCGCACGCGAACAGCGCGTACAGGCCACCGGTCAAGATCCCCTGGATGATGGCGTTGACCCAGGCCATTAGCGCGCCCCTCCAGCGTTGTGGCCAGCGAGGCCGAAGTACGCGGCCTCCACCTGCTCCGAGGTGAACTCCGACGGCTGGCCCTCCAGCGTCGTGCAGCCTTCCAGCAGGCACTGCATGCGCGAGGCGACCCGGCGGGCCTGGGCCACGTCCTGCTCCACGAGCAGGACCGTCACGCCGGAGGCGAGGATCCGCGGGAGCACGTCGTAGATGCGGTGCACGATGACCGGGGCCAGGCCCAGCGACACCTCATCCAGCAGTAGCACGCGCGGGTTGGCGACCAGTGCCCGGCCGATCGCGACCTGCTGCTGCTCACCGCCCGACATCTGCGCGGTCTTCTGGCCGCGGCGCTCCTTCATGAACGGGAACAACTCCATCACCGCCGGGATATCCCAGGGGCCGCGCCGCGCGTAGGAGGCGCCGACCTTCAGGTTCTCCTCCAGGCTCAGCGACGGGAACAGCCGCCGTCCCTCGGGCACCATGGAGATCCCCGCCGTCGCGCGCTTTTCGGCCCGCAGCCGCGTGACGTTCGTTCCGTCGAGCAGCACCAAGCCACTGGTCGGATGGTGCAGGCCGGCGATCGTGCGCAGCAGCGTGGACTTGCCCGCGCCGTTGGCCCCGATGATGGCGTACACCTCACCGGGCCGGACGCGCAGCGACACGTTGCTGACGGCCCGCAGCTGGCCGTGATGCACGGTCAGGCCGCGCACCTCGAGCAACGGCGACTCGCTCACGAGCTCTCCCCGTCGGTTTCGCCCCGCGGGGTACTGGGGGTCGCCCCCCCGGGAGATGGCTGCAGCGACTCGACCGCCGCGGTCTCGATATCGCTGCCCAGGTAGACCTCGCGCACCTTCGGGTTGGCGAGGACCGCGGCGGGCTCGCCGTCGCCGATGAAGGCGCCGCCGTACAAGCAGGTGAGCCGGTCCACGAGCGCGGTGAGCGCCCGGACCACGTGCTCGATCCAGATCACCGCGGTGCCCTCGGCGTTGATCGCGCGGATGATCTCGATGAGCTGGGCGACCTCCGGGTCGGTCAGCCCGCCCGCCACCTCATCCAGCAGGAGCAAGGTCGGCCGGGTGGCCACCGCCCGGGCGATTTCCAGCCGCTTGCGCTGCAGCAGGCCGAGCCGGGAGGCGGGGAGGTTGGCCTCGCCCGCGATCCCGGTGCGCTCCAGCGCCTCAGCGGCCGCGGCGTAGCTGGCCTTGCGGCGCAGGCCGCCGCCCTGCTGGGCGGCGACCAGCACGTTCTCGAACACGGTCATGTCGATGAACGGCCGCGGCACCTGGTAGGTCCGGCCGATGCCGAGTCGGCAGCGGGCAGCGGAGTCCAGCTTGGTGACCGCCTTGCCGGCGAAAGAGACCTGACCGCTGTTGGGGGCGAGGTCGCCGGAGATGAGGCCGAACAGGCTGGTCTTGCCAACGCCGTTCGGCCCCACGATCCCGACCGTGTCCCCGGCGCCAACCGAGAACGACAGGTCTTCCGCGATGACGACCCGGCCAAACCGTTTCGTCACGTGGTCTAGCTGAAGCAAGGAGTACTGCCTTTACTTGAAGGTTGGCAGAAGATCACCCGTGATCTTCGCGTTCGGGTTGAGCGTATTGTCCACTACGACCGCGTCCAGCGGATACTTGCTGCCCTTGACCTTCTGCCACTGGATGCCGACCGGCGGGGTGATGACCACGCCGGGGGCGGGGCTCTTGGACGACGTGAAGTCCATCGGCCCGGCCACGGCGTCGGGGATCACCACGTTGTGCAGCGCGGCGGCCACCTCGGCCTTGTCGTGCGGGTTGTTCACCGAGGTGAAGGCCTTGTAGGCGATCTCGAACAGCGTGTAGTTGCTGATGTTCTGGTTCGGCTGCTTGCCGCCCGACGCGTCGGTGTAGGCGGTGGCCAGCTCCTGGCAGGACTGCCCGGTGAAGGAGGAGTGCCACGGCAGCGACGGCG
>JAICUO010000029.1 GCA_025935815.1 Streptosporangiaceae bacterium | reverse complement strand
CGGGCCCCGCGCCGGAGCGCGGGGCCCGCTGCCGCGTGATTCGCGGTTGGTTGATGGCTGCCGGATCTGGCTAGGCCTTCTCCGACTCCAAGGTGGCGAGCTCGGCCTGGACGGCGCGCTCGTGTTCGGCGGCATCCTCGCGGGCCTTACGCGGGCTCCACCGGCCAGCCATGATCAAGATGAACGGCAAGAACGCCACCTCACCGCCGACGCACACCCACCACCAGGCCTTCCACTGGCCGGGCGCGTCCGCGGCGGCCTTCTGCACGTCCGGGCCGTGCTGCTGCAGGAACAGCAGGTCGGCCTTGGGCACCTTGGACACCGCGATCAGCCGGGCAGTCGCGTCGGCCGGGCTGATCTGGAACTTGGTCGCGATCTCGCCGACCGCCTTGGCCCCGGCGGCCGGGTCCGTCGGGTTGGCCTGCAGCGTGCCCAGGGTCTGGGCGTCGATCGCGCTCAGCGTCGCCAGCTGCGTCGAGTACTGCGTCGACAGCGTGACGACCGGCGTCCCGTACTCCACCAGCGGCGTCATGGCGCTGATGACCACCGGCAAGATCGCGATCGAGATCGCCACCACCGCGCGGATGATCCAGCCCCACACGGCCAGGCCGGTCGCGGTCAGCGCCGGGTTGTGCTTTTCGACCGTCTCGGTGAAGCTAGCCATCCACGGCGCGTAGGCGATCGCCAGGAACACCGCGTTGATGCTGATGACCAGCGCGAACGTGCTGAGGCTGGTTCCCTTGCCGAGGCTCAGGAAGACGATCGTCATGACGATCGCGCCGACCGCGCCGATCACCATGAACGGCTTGCGCACGCCGAGCTTGTCGGAAATGATCCCGACGACGATCAGCGCCCCGGCGTCGAATGCCCAGAACCAGTTACCAAGGCCATTGGCCTGCGACAGCGTGAAGCCGTGGATCGAGGTGAAGTAAATGGTGAAGAAGCCGACGGCCGTGTAGTAGATGATCAGGAACACCGAGATCGCGAACGCCGAGCCGATCACGTCCAGGTGCATCATCTGCCGCCACGGGTGCTTCAGCGACTCGGTGACGTCTAGGCCACGGGCCTTGGCCTCGATGAGCGCCCGGTCGCGCAATGACACCATGAGCTGATCTCGCAGCTGCGGGGAGAGCTCCTTCAGGCCGAAGATCGCGATCACGCCGACCACGAGGCCGACGATGCCGCAGATGATGAACTGGTCCTGCCAGGCGTGCAGGCTGCCCAGGGTGTTGCTGGACACCACCGAGACGACCAGGCTGCCGATGACTGGCCCGAGCGTCCAGAAGCCCATCGCCGAGGCGCGGCCCAGCTGCGGGGAGAAGTCCCGGACCAGGGCCGGCGTGGCGACCAGGATGACGCCCTCGACGAAGCCGATGACGTAGGACAAGATGGCGAACGACCACTTGTCGTGTGCGTTCGGGATCCCGAACAGCACGAGGCCACCGGTGATGAGCAGCCCGTAGGCCACCATGTTGGCCCGGCCCCAGCGGTCGCCGAGCCCGGCGATCAGCGAGGAGAAGGCGCCGACCGCGTTGCCGACGACCGAGATGTAGACGTAGAACGGGAAGGTCATCCCGAGCCCGGCGATAATGTTCGGCGCCACCGCTCCGCCGACATAGAGCTCGTAGTAAAGGATGATCGTGGCCAGGACCACGATGGCAAGGTAGAAAACGCGCGGTCGCGTTTCCGGATAATGATTAAGCTGCCGCTGCCAGAGACCGCCAAGGGCTCCGCCCGACGGCTGGTTCTCCAGGGTTGCTGTCACCAATGACCCCTTTCCGCGCCACGCCGGGGGGGACGTGCGCACGGTCTAAAGTACGGCTGTGTACTTTAGGAATTTTCCCGTTACGATAGACCCGTGCCCGAAGGTGCGCAAGGGGGCAGCCTTGCCCGAACTCACGAGGGCAAGCCGGGTCTGCCGCGTGGTCGTAACCGGCTGCCGACCCTCGCGGTAAGCGCCTCCCAGCGTGAGCGGCTGGAGCGCTCCGTTATCGCGGCCGTCGCCGCCGCCGGGTATAACGCCGTCACCGTCGCCGATATCGTCCGCCGCGCGCGCGTTTCCCGGGTCGCGTTCTACGCTCATTTCCGCGGCAAGGACGATTGCTTCCTCGCCGCCGTCAGCGCGGGCGGGCAGCTGCTGCGCGGGCGGGTGATCACCGCGGCGCGCTCGGTGCCGCGGGAGGCGCCCGCCGAGGAGATGCTGCGCGCGGGCTGCCGGGCGTTCTTGTCGTTCCTGGCCGAGGAGCCGGCCTTCGCCCGGGTCTTCTACGTCGACATGCCGGCCGCGGGCTCTTCAGCGCGGGAGCGGCTGGACATCGCGGTGGAGTGGTTCGCCGAGGTCAACCGCCGGTGGCACCTGCGGGCGCGGATGCGGCACCCGGAGTGGCCCGCCGTGCCCGATGAGGCCTACCTGGCGCTGGCCGGCGCGACCGGGGAACTGGTCCGCGCGACCGTCCGCGCCGACCGCACCAAGGAGCTCCCGGACCTGGAGGACACCCTGGTCTCTCTGCACCTGGCGGTCATGGCCGGCCGCCCCTGGGGGCATTTAAGGCCGGGGCCTAGCGGACCGCCACCGCGTTGGCGGGTGATCCCACGCCGCCGGTCACGTTCAGCGGGACGCTGGTGAACAGGAAGTCGTAGCGGCGGTCGGCGTGGCAGGCGGCCGCCAGCGCGCTGAAGTCAAAGAGCTCGCCGATCGCGAAGCCCAGCGACGGGATGAGCCTGCCGTGCAGGAACCCGATCGACTGGTCGGCCGGGACCGTCTCGACGGCGGGGTTGTCGGCGGCCACGGCGGCGGCGCCGCTGTCCCACAGGAAGCGGCTGATCTCCTCGCTGCCCGACAGCCCGGCGCACGTGTAGTCGCGCGGGTTGACCAGCGCCACCGCCAGCTCCGCGCGGGCCTGCGGCCCGAGCGCCAGGTACTTGTCCATCCACCCGGTCCGCACGCACAAGATGTCCCCCCGGCGGATCCCGACGCCCTGGGCGGCCAGCGCCGCCTCGATGTCGGCCACGGTGAAGCGCCGCGCGGTGAAGGCGTCGTAGCCGTCCTCTTCCCCCGCGGCGAGGTCGACGAGCACGCCCCGGCCGATGATGCCCGGCCGCGCCCAGTGGTGGATGCCGAGCGGGCCGCGGTCGGCCGACGGGTCGCCCTGCCAGCCGCCGTAGAACCCGTCGGTACTCCGGATGTGCCGCAGGCCGTCCCACTGGCTGGAGCACTGCAGGTAGAAGCCGTCGAGCCAGTCGTCCCAGCCGATGTCACCCATCGGGTAGAGGCTGTGCGCCATTGGCTTGCGGCCGAAGAACGGCGGCGACGGCTCATCCAGCGGCAGGCTGACCCCGATCCGCTCGCCGGTCCGCACGCACCCGGCGGCCGCGGCGACAACCCGCGGCGTGAGCCGGTTCAGCGTGCCGAGCTGGTCGCTCGCTCCCCACACGTCCCAGGAGTGCCGGTAACCCGATCCGGCCAGCCGGGGAAGCTCATCGAACATCGGCTCGCGCTCAGTTCCCATCCTTCCCTTGTACCTCGGGCTTGGACATGCGGCTATAGGGCGCCGAACAACTGCCGGGCCTCCCCGTACGCTTGCGGCTATATGGACTACGACTACATCGTCGTCGGGGCGGGGGCCGCCGGGTGCGTCGTGGCCGGGCGGCTCGCCGAGGACCCGCGCACCCGGGTGCTCCTCATCGAGTACGGCGGCGCCGACGTCAACCCGCTCCTGCACGTCCCGAAGGGGTTCTACTACACGCTGCGCGGCGACCGGTACCTGTACCGGTACCCCACCACGCCCGTCACGCCGGGCCAGGCGCCGGAAGCGTGGCTGCGCGGCCGCGTCCTGGGCGGCTCGGCGGCCGTGAACGGGATGATCTGGGTGCGCGGCGCGCCCGCCGACTGGGACGACCTGGCGGCCCGCGGCAACCCCGGCTGGGGCTGGGCGGACATCGGCCCGGCCTACCGGGGGCTGGAATCCGCGCTGGGCGTCTCCGTCACCGCCACCGATGACCCGGTCACGCGGGCCATCCTCGGCTCGGCGACGGCCTTCGGCTGGGAGCACGTCGCCGACTTCAACGCCCACGACTGCGACCGGATCGGCTTCACCCCGTCCACCATCCGCGATGGGCGGCGCACCACCTCCTATCGCGCCTTCGTCCGGCCGCGCGGACGGAGCAGGCGCGCAAACCTCACCGTCGCCACCCGCACCCGCGCCGGCTACCTGCTGTTCGCCGCCTCCGGCGATCGCGGTGGCCGGGTCACCGGCATTCGCGTCCGCCGCGCCGGCACGACGACGGACATCACCGCGCGGCGCGAGGTCATCATCTGCGCCGGGACCGTGGAGACGCCGCTGCTACTGGAGCGCTCCGGCATCGGCCGCCCCGAGGTCCTGCGCGCGATCGGCGCCGACCTGCGCGTGGAGTCACCGCAGGTCGGCGAGCGGGTCAACGAGCAGCGGGGGGTGGCTCTGCAGGGCCGGCTGCCGGCCGACGCCGGGGTGCCCCGCCCGGTCGCGCGGGTCGCCACCGCGCGCGGCAAGGCCCGCGAAGCCCTCCGCTACCTGCGCGACCGCACCGGGCTGCTGGCCACGGCCGGCTATGACCTGGCGTGCCAGTTCCGGTCCTCACCCGAACTGCCCCGGCCGGACATCCACGGCCTGTTCGCGCCGCTGGCCATCGACACCGGGCACGCCGACCTCCGGCTGGCCAGGCATCCGGGGATCTTGTTCCTGGGGTACCAGATGCGGCCGCTGACGTCGGGCGCGATCCATTCCGGCGGCGGCCGCCCCGAGGACCTGCCGGTGATCGACGCGCGGTTCCTGGAAACGGCGGCCGACCGGGCCGCCACGGGACCGGTGCTGGGGATCGCCCGGGCCGTGCTCGGGTCCGGCCCGGCCGCCGAGCTGGCGGGCGAGGAGGAGTTCCCCGGGCCTTCGGTGGCAACGCCGGAGCAGGTCGTCCAGTACGCGCTGGACGCCGGGTCGGGGATCTACCACGCGGTCGGCTCGGCGGCGATGGGCGCGGGAGATGACGCCGTGGTGGACCCCGCGCTGCGGGTCCGGGGGGTCGCGGGCCTGCGGGTCGCCGACGCCTCCGTGCTGCCGGCCCAGGTCTCGGGGAACACCGCCGCCCCGGCAATGGTAATCGGCTGGCGGGCGGCCGACCTGATTCGCGAGACGGGCTGACTAGCGTGCCCGCCACTTGCTGTTATCAGCTGGGATTGCCTAGGTGCTCCCGAGCCCACAATGCGGCCGACGTCCGGTCGGTCACCCCGATGCGGCGGAAGATGTTGCCGGTGTGCACCTTCACCGTGCTCTCGGCGATCCCGAGCCGCCGGGCGATCTGCTTGTTCGCCAGGCCCGCCGCCACCAGCCGCAGCACCTGCTTCTCCCGGTCGCTGAGCTGCTCGGCGGCCGGCGGCTCCCGCGACGGCAGCAGGGCGCCGGCGACGCGGGGGTCGAGCGGCGCGTGCCCGCTGGCGGCGGCGCGGACCGCGGCGAGCAGGTCATCGGGCCTGGAGTCCTTCAGCAGGTAGCCGACCGCCCCGGCGGCGAGTACGTCGCTGACCCGCTGCCGGTCGGAGAAGGAGGTCAGCGCGACCACGCGCATCCCCGGGTCCTCGGCGAGCAGCTGGCCGGTCGCCGCGATGCCATCAAGGACGGGCATCGACAGGTCCATCAGCGTGACGTCCGGGCGCACCGCGCGGGCGGCCTCGATCGCCTGCTGCCCGTCGGCGGCCTCGCCGACCACCTCGATGTCGTCGGCCGCTCGCAGCAACGTGATCAGGCCCGCCCGGACGAGCTGGTGGTCATCGACGACGAGCACCCGGATCATGGCATGCTCGCCTCGTAGCGGACCACGGTGCCCGCGCCGGGCGCGGTCTGGATGGCCAGCGATCCCCCGCCGTGCCGGGCGGCGTCGGCCATGAGCCGCAGCCCGAAATGGCCTTCGGCCTGCGGGGCGACCTCGAAGCCACGCCCGTCGTCGGCGACGTCCAGCCGGGCGCGGCCGTCCTCGGCGCCGGCCAGGCGGAGCGTGATCTGGCTGGCCCCGGCATGCCGGACCGCGTTGCGCAGCGCCTCCTGGGCGATGCGGAACATCGCCTCCTGGTCACGCTCCGGCGCGGCGTCGGCCACCACGTCGTCGATGTCCGCCTCAGCGGGACGGAGTACTCCCCCATCCCCGGACGCGGTGCGGGCGAGGTCGCGCAGCGCGCCGCCCAGCCCGGCGGCTCGCAGGCTGGGCGGGTAGATGTCCACCAGCAGCGACCGCAGGCCGGTCACGCCGTCGCGCACTGTCGCGGCCGCCGACTCCAGGTCGGCCGCCTGCCGCGGGTCGCCGCCGGCGGCCGCCTGCTGCGCGTGCCCGGCCACGATGAGGGATGCCCCGACCAGTTGCTGCACCACTCCATCATGCAGTGTCGCCGCGATCCGGCGGCGCTCGTCATCGGAGGCGTCCAGGGCGCGGCGCGTCAGCTCATCCTGGCGGGCCCGGGCCTGCCTGGCCCGCAGCATGACCAGCCAGCCTAGCCCGGCCAGCAGCAGCATGAGGGCCAGCAGGGTGCTGAGCATGACCCCGGCGAAGCCGCGCCAGAGCTCGGTGCTGCGCTGGCTGACCGTGTCGTACTTGAAGTAGGTCTCGAAGAGCAGCGGCTGGCCATTCGGCGTCCAGACTGGCCGGTAGACCTCGAGCAGCTTGCCGTCGCCCCGCTCGTACTGGTTCTCCGGCAGCAGCAGGTCGCTGATCCCCGCGTGGGTGTGCGGATGGAGCAGCGCCGAGCGGGCGTCGCTGTCCAGGGTGAACTGCTGGCCGATGAGCCGCGGCTCGTCGGAGTACAGGATCTTGCCTTCGAGCGTCCAGATCTTCACCCGGACCATCGAGCCGGAACCGTTCACCCAGTTGCGGACCAGGGGATCCAGGGCGCGGCGGGCCTGCGCCGGGTCGGCGAGCATGGTGTCGGTGAGCGCGGGCTGCACGACGCTGACCGCGAGGTCGTCGGTCAGTTCCGCCACGGCGTGCACCGCCTGCTGCTCGGCGACCCGCTGGATGACCAGCCCCCCGGCGACGGCGACGATGATGGCGAGCACGAGCCCGGCGAGCGCGAGCGGGCCGACCAGCCGCCGCATCGACGGCGGCTCGTCGGCGGCGCGCCCGGTGCCCGGCGTCACCAGCACGACCCAGTCTGGCGGCCCGCTCGTCACTGGCTTAGCCCCGGCCGCCCGTGCCGCCGCCGCTGCCGCCGCTGCCGGTGCTGCCGCCACGGTGGTGGTCGTCGGACGGCTCGGCGTGCGGGGTGAGGCCCCCGTGATCGTCGGTGGGCACCGCGCCGGAGGCGGCCGGCGTGGAACTGGCGTTGCCGCGGTCGTCTCCCGGTTCGATGTGCCGGGTCGCGCCGCCGTGGTCGTCGAGGAAGACGGGCTGCTTGGTATTGCTCGGCGCCGGGACCGGGATCTCGTGGCTGAAGGACGGGTTGCCCGCCAGGCCCGCGACGGCGGGGGTGGCGGCGATGCCGCCGGCGAGGGCGATGCCCGCCGCGACCAGAAAGATTCGCTTCATGTGTCTGCGCTCCTAGTGAGTGCGTATCCGATACGACCTTTATGCCGTCGAACCGGTTCAGCCCGCCATACGACCAACGCACTACTACTACGAGCGGGACGCCTGCCTAGATGGCATTCACCTAGCTCACAACGGGGCACGCCGCCTTGCCCTAGGTCAGGTCGCGACCCGGAAGTACCGCCAGTAGCTGCAGTCCCGCCTGTGGAAGCCCTGCCCGGGTCAGCGTGGCCGCCATGACAGCCGCGCCGCCACGGGCCACGTCGGGGGCCGCGTGGCCGCCGGTGAGCGTGATGACGAGCAGGGCCACGCCGCTGAGCGCCGCGACGCTGCGCCGTATTCGCGCTTTCAAGAGTATGGACAGGTTTCCTGGGCGGATCCACACTGTTCGTAACACGCACATGTGTGCGCTAGTAAATAGATGGAGATGTCCCGTGACTGCCGCAAACCCTGACGCCCCCGCGACTCCGGTCGCCGGGATCTCCCGCCCCGCTTCGGGGCTACTCGCCCGAATACCGGCCGACGATACGCTTCCCCGCTGGCGGGCCTGGGTCACCGCGCACCCGGTCGCCGGCTCGCTGCTCGCCGGCGTCGTCGCGACCCAGCTCGCGACCGTTTTCGGAATCTGGTTCACCGGCTTCGGGCTGCCCCAGCTGAACTGGCCCGTAGCCAACGGAGAGCTCATCATCCCGAAGGCTTCAGCCGGCGCGCAGTACTTCGCAGGCGAACTGTCGCATTTCACCGACGGCATCGTTTTCGCGCTGCTCTTCGCGCTGCTCTTCCACGGGTTCGTGCCAGTGCGCAACACCATTGGCGGGAACATCATCAAGGGCCTGGCCTACGGCACGGTGCTCGCGCTCATCAGCGCCGCCTGGTGGGTGCCGACGCTCCTGGCTCCGCACCACGCCGGGTTCCTGAGCACCAGCCTGGGCTGGAAGCTCACGTTCGGTATCTTCTTGTGGCACTGGATCTACGGCTACTTCCTCGGCACCGTCTACTGCCCCAACCCCAGGGACGCGGCCGTGGCGGCCGACGGCTAGGTTCGCTGCAGTCATGCCCGCGCCAGCCTGCCTGGCGCGGGCATGCCAGCGAGGGCGCATCCGCTACGCGAGGTGCAGCGCACCCGGGCCGGGGAGGCTGGCCTGGATGTCCCGCAGGGCGGCGGCGACGTCGGCGGCGCTGCCCGGCCGGTCCGCGGGGGCTTTCGAGAGCAGCGCCAGTACCAGGTCGTTGAGTGCCTCGGTGATGGCGGGGTCGTGATCGCGCGGCGGTGCGGGCGTTTCCTCGATGTGCTGGCGGATGTATCCCGGGAAGCCGGAGTCGCTGGTGAACGGCGGCGCGCCGGTCAGCATCTCGTAGAGCACGCAGCCAAGCCCGTACAGGTCCGATGAGACGGTGTAAGGCGGGCCCTGAGAGTCGAACAGCTCGGGTGCCATGTATTCCGGGACGCCCATCACGTATCCGTCCGGCGGCTGCGTCGGCTCCGCGCTGCGGTCCTGGGCGATGGCGAAGTCAATGACCTTGACCTCGTCCCCCTCCTGGACAAAGACGTTCTGGGTGGACAGGCTGCAGTGCACGATGTCCCGCTCGTGGATCGCGGCCACGGCCTCGGCCAGCTGAATGGCCAGGTCAACCGCCCGGTGCACGGGGAGGCCCTGGCGGTAGAAGCTCATCAGCTGGGATAGGTCCCCGCCGAAGAGCAGCTCCATGACAATGTAGGGCCAGCCGCCGTCCATGCCGGTGTCATAGATCGCCACGATGCCCGGATGCCGCAGCTTCGCCATGATCTGCGCCTCGCGGCCGAACAGCTGGTGCGACAGCCGGCCGTAGTCCCAGTTCAGCAGCCACTTGACCGCGACCTCCCGGTCAAGCAGCAGGTCCCGCGCGCGCCAGACCGTGGCCATCGTGCCCCGTCCCACGAGCTGGTCCAGGCGATAGCGGCCCGACAGCACGGTGTCCGCCTCCGCCTCGCTGCCGGGCCCGCAGACGATCGGCTCCCACGCCGCGGGGGCCGTCTGCGGCTCCGCGCTGACGCCCGGGTCCCCGGGCCCGGGGATCTCCGCTTCGCCGGAAACCGGTATCGGCGTCGTCGGCGGATTCAGCCAGGAAGCAGCCTGCGCGGACTGGGGCATCCCCGGCTCCGGAATCACCGTGGCCCATTCCGTAGGGGGCGAAATGGAAAAGCCCGTCCCGTCCGCGTAGGTCGCGGTCACGCCCTCCCCCCGGTACCCGGCGATGTACGCGGCATGACGGGAGACCCGTTGCAGCGATACCCCCCGCAGGGCGGCGAAGATGATGTCCGCGTGATCTAGGCACGCGCCGTCCAGCACCGCGTCCGCGAGCGTGACCTCGCGGAACCAGGCACTGGTGAGGTTGATGCCCGTGGCCTCCAGCTCGGTCAGCTCCACGCGGTCGAACGCGGCCCCCCGGAAGTCCAGGCCCGCCAGGTTCGCGCCCGCCAGGACCATGCCCTCCAGCCGGATGTAGGAGCGGACGTCGCGCGGCAGCGAGCCGAGGAGCGTCAGCGCCGCCTGCGCGTCGGGCGTTACCCGTTTCGACGGATCCGGCGAAAGCTCATGCCACGCCTGGATGAAGCGGCACAGGTAATGCGTCACGGCGTCAACCTGGGCGCCGGGCCGCCGCGCGAGGGCGGCCACGTCCTCGATTGCCGCCAGCGCCGCCTCGACGTCGCCGACGCTCGAAAGGAGCCGGCCCGCCGCTGCCCCCAGCTCACCGTCCACGGCCGCGACCCAAACCGGACTCTGTTGTATGCACCCCTATGCCCCCTCCCGGTGCTGCCATTATGTGGCATGGCCGGGATTTCGCGCAGCCAGCGAGGGGGCGCGGCCACGTCCGCGCGCGGCCTGTCCTCAGTAGCTGAAGGTGGTCGCCGGCTCGTCGCCGATCCACGCCCACATCGGGAGCGTGCCGCCCAGCGCGGCGTTCTTCACCAGGTCTGCTTCCGCCAGCTTCCGTGCGCTGAAGCAGATCGGGCAGACCATGTACGTCCCGCCTGCCTCCGCATACCGCTGGACCAGGTCGGCCAGCGGCGGGCAGCCATCGCAGGCGACCGCGGTGGCCACCCCGGCCAGGGCCAGCCGCGCCGCCTCCTTGGTGAGGAACATCAGCGTCTGCCGTCCCTGCTCGGCGGCCCCCACCGCCACCAGGAACGCCACCGTGACCTTCTCCGTGTCCTCAAGCCCCGTCGTCAGGCTGATAACCGCCTTGCCCATCGCGCTTGCCCGCTTCCTCGCCGCGGTGCGGCCCGGCGCCGCCCGTCATACTGCCGAGGATGGCTGGCGGTCACTGCCCCCGCATGGGGCAACCGCCCCATCTTCGCGATCAGATGAGGTTCGGCACGGGTATCGCATGCACCCCACCCACTGGCCGGCGGCTCACCGCGGATGTGATGATCATGCGTGTGATCAACGATGATGCCGCCGCCCCCAAGCGCGGGCCGCTGGCCGGGGTACGAGTGGTGGAGCTGGCCGGGATCGGGCCGGTGCCGCTGGCCGGGATGCTGCTCGCCGACCTGGGCGCGGACGTGGTGCGGGTGGACCGGCCCGACAGCGCCCCCCTCATCCCGCCGCGCAACGACATCGCCAACCGGGGCAAGCGCTCCATCGTCGTCGACCTGAAGCACCCCCGCGGCGCGGGCGTCGTGCTGGACCTCGCGGCGCGGGCGAACGTGCTGCTGGAGGGGCTGCGCCCGGGGGTCACCGAGCGGCTCGGCATCGGTCCCGGCGACTGCTGGGCGCGTAACCCGGGCCTGGTGTACGGGCGGATGACCGGCTGGGGCCAGGACGGGCCGCTGGCCCAGGCGGCCGGGCACGACATCGGCTACATCGCGATCACCGGGGCGCTGCACGCGATCGGCCGGGCTGGCGGCCCGCCGCAGCCGCCGGTCAACTACCTGGGCGACTTCGGCGGCGGGTCGATGTTCCTCGTGCTCGGCGTCGTGGCCGCGCTGTGGGAGGCGCGCGAGTCCGGGCGGGGCCAGGTCGTCGACGCCGCGATCGTCGACGGCACCGCGGCGCTGGCCACGATGACGTACTCGATGCTGGCCGGCGGGGCGTGGCGGGACGAGCGCGGCGTGAACCTGCTCGACACCGGCGCCCCGTACTACGACGTGTACGAGACGGCGGACGGGCGGCACATGGCGGTCGGCGCGCTCGAGGCCAGGTTCTACGCGGCGTTCATCACCCTGCTGTTCGACGGCGAACCGCCCGCCGGGTTGCCGGCCCAGCACGACATAGCGGCCTGGCCGGCGCTGCGCGCCGCGCTCGCCGCCCGGTTCGCCGCCCGCACGCAGGCTGAGTGGGCCAGGGTCTTCGACGGCAGCGACGCCTGCGTCTCCCCCGTCGTGTCACTGTCGGAGGCGCCGGCGCATCCGCACCTGGCCGCCCGCGGCACCTATACCAAGGTCGACGGGATCACCCAGCCGGCCCCCGCGCCGCGTTTCTCGCGCACGCAGGGCCAGCCGGGGCGCATCGCGACGCCAGGCGCGCACACCCGCGAGATCCTCGACGCCTGGAACGTCCCCGACCCCGCCACCCTCCTTACCGACGGCGTCGTCACCCAGGCCTGATCCGGGGAGCCGGCCGGAGGCCGGCTGCTGCGCCAGTTCGCCGACCAGCTGTCGCAACGCGAAGGCCAGCCTGCCCGGTGAGGCCGGGGCGGCTGGCCTTGCGGTCAGCGCGTGCGCGCTAGCGGTTGAACATGCCCTTCAAGTTCTTCGCGCCCTGCGCGAGCGGGTCGCTGGACGGCACCTTGCCGCTCGGCGTCACCTGGTCGATCAGGCTCGGCAGAGCCTGCGCGACGTGGTTGGCGATCTGGTCGGGCGACATGCCGGTCTGCTGCGCCATCTGTGCGAGCGCGGCCGGGTCCATCGCCTGCTGGATCTGCTGGCCGGATACGGGCTTGTTCTCCCCGTTGCCGATCCAGGACTGGACCCGCTGGCCCAGGCCCGCGCTCGTGAGCTGCGAGACGATGCCCTGCAGCCCGCCGCCGCCGAACAGGCTCTGGATGTTGTCCAGGCCACCCTGCAGGCCGGCCTGACCACCCAGCTTGTTCAGGACGTCGTGCGTTCCCATGCTTCTCCCCCCGTTGGGCTTTTGCGTTTCGGAACTTCGAAGGCTTCCCTGTCCGGCCGGCGCCCCGCTTGCCAACCTGCTGGTCACCATCCGGGAGCAGTTGGCTACTGCCAGGCACCCTCATTCCCGGCCGTCACCCCGGTAACCGCATCAGCGGCTACGGGTTCCCCGGCCGCGGACCCGGCCGCCCGGGACGCCAGCCTACGGGTTGATGGTGACTGGGATCGCCCAGCTCCGGGGCGCGCCGGGCGGATGGCCGGGACCGGGCAACAATCAGATCACCAGGCAAACTAGAGAGCACTGCTCTTGACAAGCACCGCTTCCTGATGTTCACTGATCTTACACGAGAGCAGTGCTCTCGGAAGGAAGCGGCGCACCGCAAGGAGCGCCCCCCCGCGAGAGGGGGCCGCGAGGCACCCGGAGGAGGAGCCGACATGAACGCCATCCCAGACAACACCGCGAACGCGAGCACCGGCCTGGAGGGCACCGCGCGCTACATCAAGCCGTCCAAGTCCGACAACGTCTTCAACGCGACGGTCGCCCGGCTGACCAAGCTCGGCATCAGCGTCTGGGGATCGCGCATCCTGTACGTTCGCGGCCGCAGCACCGGCGAGTTGCGCAGCACCCCGGTCAACCTGCTGACCGTCGACGGCACCCGGTACCTGGTCGCGCCGCGCGGCGTCACCCAGTGGGTCCGCAACGTCCGCGCCGCCAATGGCCAGGCGCAGCTGCGCGTCGGCCGCCGCACCGAGGACGTGCGCATGATCGAGCTGGCCGACGAGGCCAAGCCCGCGCTGCTGCGCGCCTACCTCAAGCGCTGGTGGTTCGAGGTCGGCGTGTTCTTTGACGGCGTGAACGCCAAGGCCCCGGAGTCCCAGCTGCGCCAGATCGCGCCCGGCTACCCCGTCTTCCGCGTCGAGCCGCGCCGCTAGCCGGGGACGTGGCCGCGTGCCTCCTCGATGGTCTCGCGATACCAGGCGACGTTCGGGTCGTCCGGGGCGAAGAGCGGCGCGAGCCCGGCGACGGCGGCCTCCATGAACTGGATTCCCTCGGCTACCCGGCCGACTTCGGTGTAGACCGCGCCCAGGTCACCCCGCACGGTCAGGGTGCTGTGGTGCCCGGCTCCCAGGACACGCTCATCGTCGGCGAGCAGCTCGGTGTACTCCCTGGCCGCCTCGTGGTACCGGCCGGCGTTCAGGAACGCACTCGCGAACTGGTAACGGGCTGCCAGGACCTCGCCGTCATCGGCGGGGAGGGCGCGCTCCACGTCCAAGCGCAGCCGCGCGAGGATCTCGATGGCCTCGTTGTGCCGCCCGTACCGCTGGTAGCTGCGCGCCATGTTCCGCCGCGTCTCCCAGGCGTCCGGGTGGCCCGCCCCGAGCGCCAGCTCGTAGTCCGCGACCAGCCTCTCGCCGAACCCGATCATCCCCGCCTCGCTGACGTCGGAATAGAAGTCCAGGGCGTACAGGCCCCCGCCGCGCATGGTCAGCAGGTCCTTGACCAGGTCGTCGTCGGCCGCGCCGAGGTGCGGCAGCAGCTGGTCCCAGCAGGCGGTCATGCCGTCGGCGAGCAGCGCGTAGTCGATGTCAGCGCCGGATCGCGCGGCCTCATCCAGCAGCGCGCACGCCCGGGCGCCGACCTCGGCGATGGTCCCGGCCGCCACGTGCCGCGCCATGATGACCTTCTCGGCGCCCGGGTCCACGGTCACCGTGTCGAAGGCTGAGTCGTCCAGGCCATCGTCATCCAGCTCATCGCCGTCGAGGTCCGCGTCATCGCCGGCCTCCTCGAATTCGGCTTCGTCGACGAGGACCAGGCCCGTCTCGGCCAGCTCGCCGAGCGCGGCGTCGATGACCTCGCGCGCGAAGGGCTCGTGGAAGCCATATCCGCCCGGCGCGGCGACCAGCGCCAGGCGCCCGGCCCGGTGCAGCAGCCACCGGGCGGCGCCGACGTCGGACACCAGCGCCAGCACGTCGAGCAGCCCGGCGCACAGCCCCGAGTCATCCCCGGCCAGCATGTCATCCAGGGTCTCCGCGACCGGCACCCCATCCGGCAGGCCGTCGTTAACGTCCTGCTCGCCACCGCCATCCATCCGGGCCTCCCGCGCTAGCTCACCCCGAAGTCCGCCGCGAGCTTGTCCATCGTCGCGTCAAGCTCGGGGTCGACGACCTGCCGGGCCGGGTCGGCCAGGTGCCAGTCGATGATCTCCCGCGCCCCGCGCTCGAAGGGGACCCGGGCGTGCCACCCCGGGACCACCGATCGCAGCTTGGAGTTGTCGAAGATCATCGAGTGCGTCTTGTCACCCAGCAGGCCCGCGCCCCACTCCGGGTCCACCGAGTTGATAACGTCCGACGGCACGTGAACGATCCTGGGCGTCACGCCCAGTGCCGCGCCCAGCGCGTGCGCGATCTGGTCCCAGGTCAGGAAGTCATCGGAGGTGATGTGGAACGCCTCCCCCACCGTCCGCGGGTGCCCGAGCAGGGGAACGAACGCGCGGGCGAAGTCGGTGTTGTGCGTCACCGTCCACAGCGAGGTCCCGTCGCCGTGCACGATGACCGGCTTGCCCGCCCGCATCCGCGCCAGCGACGTCCAGCCGCCCGATAGCACCGCCTTCGTCGCGTCGTAGGTATGCGACGGCCGCACGATCGTCGCCGGGAACCCGTCCTCCCGGTACCGCGCGATCAGCAGGTCCTCGCACGCGATCTTGTCCCGCGAGTACTGCCAGTACGGGTTGCGTAGCGGCGTCGACTCGGTCACCGGCAGCCGCGACGGCGGCGTCTGGTACGCCGACGCCGTGGAGATGAACACGTACTGCCCGGTCCGCCCCTGGAACAGCTCCAGGTCAGCCCGCACGTGCCCGGTCGTGAAGGCGACGAAGTCCACGACGCAGTCAAGGTCAAGGCCCTTGATCGTCGCTCTAACGCCCCCGGCATCCCGTATGTCGCCCCGCAACTGCCGGACGCCGTCCGGAAGCGGCCGGGTGGCCGTCTGCCCCCGGTTAAGAATGGTCAGCTCGATCCCGGACTCGACGGCGACCCGCGCGCATGCCGATGAGATGACGCCAGAACCGCCGATGAAGAGAACCCTGAGCTTGCTCACGGGTCCACCCTATTCCCCGGCGGGGCGCTCCCCCGCCGCCCTCGGCCCCGAGCCCCGCCCTCAGTCGCGGGCGTCCCGGCGGTTGATGAACTGATCGCTACCCGCGACGTGGACGTCGCGGCCCGCCTGGACGTTCTGGGTGGCGCCGAAGTAGTTGGCCTGGGTGTTGCCGTCGCCGACCTGGACGCCCTGGGCGTTGTGGATGCTCACCGTGTACCTGCCCGCCTGAGAGCCCCTCGGGTCCAGCATCTTCATGAGCTCTCCGGCCGCGGTCACGAGGTCGGGGTCGCTGGCCGCCCCGGCCCCGGCGAGCTCGCCTTCCAGCGGGGCCCGCCACAGCTGCGGCGCGGCGGCGTGCTTGTCCAGAACGTACTCGCCGTTGGCCGGGTCCTTGAACCGCTTCTTGACCAGCTCCCGCAGCCGCGCGTACGCCGTCTTGACCGCCGACTGCGCGCCATCTTGCAGCGCGGCCTCGGCTCCGGCCGCGAGCGCCGTCACGATCAGCGTGACCGGATCCATTCCGTCCAACCTCCCCAATTAGCGGTGCTGGTCACATACTGCCACGCCGGAGTGCGACCCGGCAGCGGCCAGGTACTCGCGGCCGAGGTCGGCGTCCCCGGCGCCGGCTGGCCCTGGCCCCTTCGCGATCTCCGCACGGGCGCGGGCGGGATCGACGAGGCGCCCCGGGCGGGGGCCTGCCTGACTCCCGGCGAGCCGCGCCGCCTGCCCACTGGAAACATCGCGGCAACAACCGTCGCATATCATCTTGTGGTGACTGAGGGTAACGGGGTAGCGGGCGGTATCGGCTTGGCGAGCGGCGGGGTCGTCATCGACGATCCGCGCAGGCCAGACGTGATGGCGCTGCTGGAGCGGCACCTGGCGTTCTCGTCCTCGCAGACGCCGCCGGAGCATTCGTTCGCGCTGGACGTCTCGGGGCTGCTGGACCCGGCGATCACGTTCTTCAGCTACCGCGACGGCTGCGGGGAACTGCTGGGCGTCGGGGCGCTGAAGCGGCTCGACGACGCGACCGGCGAGCTGAAGTCGATGCACACCGCCGCCGCCGCGCGCGGGCGGGGCGTTGGCCGGGCGGTGCTGGCGCACATCATCGGGGCGGCCCGGGGGCACGGCCTTAGCCGGCTGTACCTGGAGACCGGGACCACGGCGGGGTTCGCCGCCGCCCGCAACCTGTACGCGAGCGCGGGCTTCGTGCCGTGCGGGACCTTCGGCGGCTACCCGATCACGGGCGACAACACGTTCATGACCCTCGCCCTCGCCTGATCGGCAGGCCGCGCGCACTCACCCTAGTGCCCGGCGGGGCGCTGTGCCCGGCTAGGCGGCCCAGGGCTTGGACAGGGCGCGGGCCTCGGCGTTGGCGCGGGACAAGATCGGGCCGACGCCGATGTAGTGGAAGCGGCGCACCTGGGAGCGGACAACGAGAGCCCAGGCGATCACCGCGACCAGCAGCAGCCAGAAGAACAAGCCGGCGAACAGGCCGAGCAGCAGCCGGTCGAAGCCCGGGGCGGCGATCCGCCACAAGGCGCGCTCGTTGTAGAACTGCTCGCCGGTCGAGTCGTTGATCACGGCGATGTACTCGGCCCGGTGGCCGCTGATCGCCTGGCACACCGTCGCCACCTGGCCCGGGTGCAGCCACACGTCGAAGTCCTCCACCTCGACCGTGTAGTCCATCGTCCCGTCGGTGAGCCGCAACTGGTCGGTCACCCGGGCGAAGATCGTGCCCTCGCCGTAGCCGTAGGCGTCGGTATGCGAGCGGGCCGCGCTCACGTAGCCGGTAAACGTGTAGATCTCCCAGCCCGCGTTCGGGCCGGTGAACCGGGTCCCGGAGGCGTCGGCGGCGAGCGGCGCCTGGGCGCGCACGATACTGGCGACGACCGGGATGATGAGCAGCAGGTTCACCAGCAGGTAGGCAGCAATCACGCTTCCCCCCGTGTCCGGGCTAGCCGCGCCGTGTCGAACGCGGCGTCCGGGTGCGCGGCTGCTGGGATCCTGGACACCTTCCCCTTTGCCAGAACACGCTGCCCGCAGCGTCGCGCCTTACTCTTGCTTAACGTTGAATACCCGCCGTAACCCGGCAGTAACCCGTGGGGCGAGAGCGACGGAAATCCCCGCTGGGGCGCCCTCGCCCGGGGTTCAGGTGATCAGCTGCGGGTGGTCACGCCCGTCCGGTCACGCGTCACGCGTCACGCGCGGGCGGCCTGCTCGGCGGCCAGCGCGAGCAACTCGGCCGCGTGCGCCTGGCCGAACTCGGAGTCCTCCAGGCCGGCCAGCATCCGGGACAGCTCCTTGACCCGGGCGTCGTGGTCGAGCCGGATCACGCCGCTGGAGGTGATCGTCCCGTCGCTGGCCTTGGCGACCACGAGGTGGTTGTCGGCGAACGCCGCGACCTGCGGCAGGTGGGTGACCACGATGACCTGGGCCATGCGGGCCAGCTTCGCCAGCCGCCGGCCGATCTCGACCGCCGCCTTCCCGCCAACGCCCGCGTCGACCTCGTCGAACACGAACGTGGGCACCGGGTCCGCCCCGGCGAACACGACCTCGATGGCCAGCATGACCCGGGACAGCTCGCCGCCGGAGGCGCCCTTGTGCAGCGGCAGCGCGGGGGCCCCGGGGTTGGAGGCCAGCCGGAGCTCCACGTCATCGATGCCATAGGGCCCCGGCTCGTCGAGCCGGGCGATGACGGCGGTGATCCGCGCGTGCGGCATCGCCAGGGCGGTCAGCTCGGTGGTCACATCCCCGGCGAACCGCTCGCCGGCCTGGGCGCGCAGCGCCGATAGCTGGTCGGCGAGGCGGGCCACCTCGGCGGCCAGCTGCGATTCCTCCGCCGCCAGCCCGGCGATCGTCTCGTCATCGTTGTCCAGGTCGCCGAGCCGGAGCGCGGCCTTGCCCGCCCAGTCCAGCACGGCCGCCACCGTCCCCTGCACGGCGACCGCCTCCCCGGGCTCCTGGGGCTCCTGGGGCTGGCCGGCGGGCGGGGCCTGCGCCACGGCATCGCTGAGCCCGTAGGGGCCGCCGTAGCCGTAAGCCCGGATCAGGCGGCCCAGCGCCGCGCGCCGCTCCTGGACGACGGCCAGCCGGGCCGGGTCGGCGTCCACCGACTGAACGTAGGACGCCAGCTCGCCGGCGATGTCGGCCAGCAGGTAGGTCGCCTCTGATAGCCGGGAGGCGAGCCCGGCCAGCTCCGCATCGAACCGGGCGACCCCGTCCAGCGATGAGCGCGCATGCCCGAGCAGGGTCAGCGCGTCGGCGCCCTCGCTGCCGGCCGACGGGTCGCCTTGCAGCGCCTCGTGCGCCAGGGACGCGCCGCTGTGCAGCGCGTCGGCGTTGGCCAGCCGCTCCTCCTCGGCGCGGAGCGCCGCGTCCTCTCCGTCGCCGGGCTGGAGCCTGTCGATCTCGCCCAGCCCGGTGCGCAGCACCTCCGCCTCGGTGGCCCGCTCCCGCGCGGCGGTGGTGATCTCCGCCAGCGACGCCTTCACCGACCGATGACGCTGGTAGGCGCGCTGGTAGTCCGACAGCACCACGGCCAGCTCCCCGCCGGCGTACTTATCGAGGGCCTCGCGCTGGCGGCCCGGCTTGAGCAGCTGCTGCTGGTCGGATTGCCCGTGCACGGCGACCAGGTCGTCGGCCAGGTAGGTGAGCAGCGACACCGGCACCGAGCGGCCCCCGGCCGACGCGCGGGAGCGTCCCTCGGCGGACACCGAGCGGGTGAGCACCAGCGTGCCGTCCTCGTCCAGCTCGCCGCCGGCCTCCTCCACCTGCTGGGCGACCTTGCCGTCGGCGCCCGTGCGCAGCCGGCCCTCGACGGTGGCCCGCTGCGCGCCCGGCCGGATCCGCGCCGGGTCCGCCCGCCCGCCGAACAGCATGCCAAGCCCCGTCACGACCATCGTCTTGCCCGCGCCGGTCTCACCGGTCAAGACGGTGAAGCCGGGCGAAAGCTCAAGCAGGGCATCATCGATGACCCCGAGCCCGGTGATGCGGACTTCCTCAAGCATGACCGCCAGCGCTCTCCTTCCAAGCCCCGCCGTTGCGGGGCCCAACCCGGGCCGCTACCGCGCGGAGCGGCCCCGCCAGCCGGCGACCGGCAAGCCGAACTTAGCGACCATCCGGTCGGTGAACTCGCCACCGCCGGCCGCGGCACTGCTCCCAGCGGCACTGCTCCCAGCGGCACTGCCTTCAGCGGCGCTGCTCTCGGCCGCGTGCACCCGCGCCAGCAGGACCGGCAGCGAGCCGCGCCGGACCTCGACCCTGGCCCCGGGGGGCAGGTCAACCTTACGACGACCATCGCACCACATAACGGCACCGCCTGTCTCGACCGCCAGCCGGCCAGTGTCGCTGTGAGCAGCGTTTGCATCAGTGTCATCGCGTTCGCCGCCTTCTCGGGCACCCTCGTACATAAGTTCTACCGCAAGGACCGAGCCCGGCGATACTACCATCGGGGGGGCGAATAGCGCGTGCGCGCTGATCGGCACCATCAGCAGCGCCTCTACCTGCGGCCAGACCACCGGCCCGCCGGCGGAGAACGCGTAGGCGGTGGACCCGGTCGGCGTGGCGCACACGACGCCGTCGCAGCCCCACCGCGACAGCGGGCGGCCGTCGATCTCGATGACCACCTCGACCATGCGCTCGCGGGCGCCCTTCTCCACGGTGGCCTCGTTCAGCGCCCATGTCCTGGCCAGCTCCGTGCCGTTCGAGCGCGCCACGACGTCGACGGTCATCCGCTCCTCGACGGTGTAGCGCCGCTCGATGAGCCGGTCGACGGTCTCGGCCAGCCCGTCCAGCTCAGCCTCGGCGAGGAAGCCGATGTGGCCCAGGTTCACGCCGATCAGCGGGGTGCGGACCGGCCGGGCGAACTCGGCGGCGCGCAGCAGCGAGCCGTCGCCGCCCAAGACGATGACCAGCTCGGCGCCGTGCGCGGCCGCAACGCCCGCCGGGACGACTGTCATGCCCGGGCAGGCGATCGCGTCCGCCTCGGCGTCGGTGACCCGGGCCGTGATCCCGGCCGCGCACAGCCGGTCGATCACCCGCCGGGCACTGTCGAGCGCCTGCTTGCGGCCGGCGTGCACCATGACGAGCATCGTCCGCTGTGCTTCACCCACGGGGTGCCATGTCCTCTCGCACAGTGCCTTCTCGGCCGGCAGTGCCTTGTCCGCCAGTCACGGTGCCTTCTGGGCCGGTCACTGCGGACCCGACTCGATCGCGTGCCGGAGGTCGCCCTCGTCAAGGGGCGGGGCGCCTCGTCGCAGCCACACGAAGTACTCCACGTTCCCCGCCGGTCCCGGCAGCGGGCTGGCGGTGATCCCGTTGACGCCGAGGCCCAGTCCGCTCGCCGCCGCGGCGACGCCCCGGACGGCGCCGGCCCGGGCCGACTGGTCGCGGACCACGCCGCCCGCTCCGACCCTATCCTTGCCGACCTCGAACTGCGGCTTGACCATCAGCACGTAATCAGCCTGTTCGGCCGCGCATCGAACCAGGGCCGGCAGCACCAGCGACAGCGAGATGAACGACAGGTCCGCGACGATCAGGTCCGGGGGCGGGGCCACCTGGTCCGGCTCCAGCGCCCGGACGTTCACCCGGTCCAGCACGGTGACCCGGGGGTCGGTGCGCAGCGACCAGGCGAGCTGCCCGTAGCCCACGTCGGCGGCGATCACGTGCGCGGCGCCGGCCCGCAGCAGCACGTCGGTGAACCCGCCGGTCGATGCCCCGGCGTCCAGGCAGCGCCGCCCGGCGGCATCCAGCCCGGCGAAGGCCCGCAGCGCCCCGGCCAGCTTGTGCCCGCCCCGCGAGACGTAGCCAGGATCATCGTCGTCCGAACGAGCCGGGGCCACTGTGAGGGCCGCATCCCGGCTGACTTGGGTGGCCGGCTTGGCGGCGGCCTGCCCGCCGACCGCGACCCGCCCCGCCGAGATCAGCTCGGCGGCCTGCTCGCGGGACCTGGCCAGCCCGCGCCGGACCAGTTCGGCGTCCAGCCGGACCCGCGCCGCACGCGTGGTCACCGCCCCTGCCGCGCGTCAGGCATCCTCGGCTCCTCATCGGGCGTGCCCCCGCGGGTGCGCAGGGGCGTCCCCCCGGGAGATAGCTGCCCTTGCTCACCGCGCTGGCCCGGGCGCCCGGGGCCGGACTCGGCGGGCCGCGCGCCCGCGTCGCCGAGCTCGCCGAGGACCTCGCGCAGCTTGTCGTGGACGGACTCCAGCACCGCCGGGTGCTCGTCGAGGGGCAGTTCCCGAAGCCGGTCCAGGCCTGCCACGGCCTCGTCAACGCGGGGGTCCCCCGTGGACTGCGCGGCCGGCGTTGGCATCCCCGCTGGCACTTCGGATGAAGCTCCGGCTGAAGCTCCGCGGGGTCGTTCCGTATCCATGCCTTGATTCTGCCTTAGCGCTGCCTCTCGCGCGGCCACGCACCCGGCCGCGCCCGGCCTTCCTTCTGCTAGTCTCCGCCTGAATGAACCGTCTACGAGTGAGCGAGGCGCACGTGCACAGCGCGCAAGAGTGCCAGGAAGCGCTGCAGAAGCTGGCCGGGCGGCTCGGCGAGCTCAGTGAGGCCGAGCGGCGGGAGTACTTCGGTGACCGGTCGATGAGCGTCACCGTCTCCGACCTTGGCGTCACGTTCGTGACGGTGCTCGGGGCGGGCAACGACCCGGTGCGCGAGGCTCGCCCCGGTGAGCCGCAGGCGGATATGCGGATCACCGGGGACAGCGACCAGGTCATCGCGCTGGCGGAACAGCCGATGAACATCGCGCGCGCCTGGATGGCGCGCAAGGTCAAGATCGAGGCGAGCATGAAGGACCTGATCCGCCTGCGCCGCCTG
>JAICUO010000571.1 GCA_025935815.1 Streptosporangiaceae bacterium | reverse complement strand
GCCGGCGCCGGCAGCGGGATCGGCGCGATGGTCATCGGCTCGTCCGGCCCGGGCAGGTCCGGGCTGGGCGAGCCGGGCCCGGGTGCGGCGCCGGGATACGCGGAGTCGTCGGGGGAGTCGTCGGGGAGCTGGGAGGCCAAGCCGAAGCCGGACCAGGTCGCGGCGCGGGTAACCGTGCCCGCGGCGAGGTCGGCCGCGACCTCGGGGTCGGCGAGGGCGGCGGCCAGGGTGCCGGTGACCTCATCCCGCAGGGCCGGCGGCGGGCCGGGCGGGCCCGCCGCGGCGAACGCCTGCGCGGTGAGATCGTCGAGCAGCGCACGGCGCTGCCCGGACAGCTCGCGCAGCAGGCGGCCATCCCGGGCCTGCTCGGCTTCGCGCAGCCTGCCCGCGAGGTCTGCCAGCAGGCCGGGCGCCCCGGGTGCGGCCCGGACTAGCTGGTTGACCACCCAGGCCGCGCGGGTCGGCTTGCGGAGTGCGGTGATCTGCCGGGCCGCTTCCCGGTCTCCGGCCGCGCGCGCTTGCGCGGCGAGCGCCTTGCGGCGGTCAGTGAACTCATCCGGGGACGCCGCGTAAAGCTCGGCGGCGGCGCTATCGACGGTGCTCGCGCCCGCGCTCATGTTCACATGCGGGTCATGCCCCAGTTCGCAGCCCGGCGAACAGGTCGGTTTCCGGGAGCGGGGTACCCGTGGTGTCGGCGACGCGAATGAAGTACTGGTAGCCGAATGCCTCCTCGGACACGTCGGCCGGCAGCTTGCTGAACCAGGATTCGCTGATCTGGCTGCCGTGCGCGAACAACGCCTCGCGGACCCGGGGGAGTACCGGGCGGATGTCGATGGTTGTCGTGATCCGCTCCTCGGACTCAAGCGAGCGGCGGGTGCGCTCCTCGTCTTCCTCCCACTGCGGCACCTGCTCGCCGAGCTCGCGCAGCGCCGCCCAGATCCTCCGCCAGGAGCTGCTCCGGTTGGTGGACAGGTAGACCTTGGCCGGGATCCCGGTCGCGGCCGCGGCCGCCTGTCCGGCGCGGCTGGCGTGCACGTGGTCGGGGTGCTGGTAGGCGCCCTCGTCGTCGTAGGTGACCATGACCTGGGGGCGGTACTTCTCGATAAGCTCGCCGATCCGGCCCGCCACCTCCTCCAGCGGGACGTTCCAGAACGCCTCGGGCGAGTCCTTGTACTCCCAGTCGGGCATGCCCGAGTCGTGGTAGCCGAGAGTTTCCAGGTCGGTGACACCCAGGATCTTCACCGACTGCCGCAACTCGGCCAACCGGATCTGGGCGACCGCCTGCGGGTCGTGTCCCTCCTCGCCGGGCTTGATGCGGCCGGGCGCGTCGCCGAACTCGCCGTTGGTGCAGGTGACAACGATGACTCGGACGCCTTGGTCCGCGTACAGCGCGAGGATGCCGCCGCTGGAGGCCTCGTCGTCGGGGTGGGCGTGGACTGCCATCAGGGTGAAAGGGTCTGCCATACCTCAAGCGTGCCTTATGCGCGCCCCTGGTTGTAACACCTGTTACGGGCCCGCGTGCCCCGGCGCCCCGCGCGGCGGGACTACGCGGGGAGCGGGGCGCCCGCCACGACGATGATGACGCCGGCGACCGCGGCGCACAGCAAGGTGGCCACCACCCCGCGCCTGACTACCAGCAGCAGCAGGACCGCGGCGGCCAAGATGGCGAGCTGCCAGGGCTGCGACAGCGCGCGGGCCAGCAGGTACGCCGACCCGAGGATCGCGCCGATGGCCGCCGGGCCGGTCCCGTCGAGGAACGCCTGCGGCTTGTCGTTGGTGCGGACCTTGCTGAAGCGCCGCGCGCCGGCCAGCACGAAGACGAACGAGGGGGTGAACGCGACCAGCGACGCGAGCAGGCCGCCCGGTATCCCGGCCGCCGCGTACCCCACGGCGGCGACGGTCTGCACGACCGGCCCCGGCGTGATCTGGCCGAGCGCGACCGCGTTCAGGAACTGCGCGTTCGTCATCCAGTGCCGGCCGACGGCGTCGGCCTGCATCAGCGGGATGATCACGAACCCGCCGCCGAATGACAGCGCCCCCACCTTGAACGCCACCCACGCGATCGCCGCGAGGACGCCCGCGCCCACCGTCGCCCCGGCCGCGGTCTTTCCGAGAAGCGCCGCCTTGACGAGCAGTCCCATCGGAGCCAGCCCGGCGAGGCCCTGCCCCGAAGAGCCCTGCCCCGAAGAGCCCCGCCCGGTAGAGCCCTGCCCGGTAGAGCCCTGCCCCGAAGGAACCCGCCCGGCGGGCCGCCGCGTCCTGGAACGCCGCCTGACGGCGAGCTCGATCAGGCCGCAGGCCAGCAGGACGAGTACCAGCCACGGGCCGATCGTGCCCGCCGCGAGCCCGCCCGCGGCGAGGTAGGCGGCCCAGCGCGCCTTGCGATAGGTCACTGGGCGGCGCGCCGCCGGTGCCTCCAGGCCCCCGGCGGGCCCGAGGCCACCCGGCGGCCCCGGGTCCGCCGTAGCCCCTGGGGTGCCGGACTCGCCCGAGGCGCGCCGCCAGCTGGGGACCAGCAGCGACCAGCCCGCCTGGACGGCCACGGCGGCCACCGCGCTGCCCGCCCCGGCGCCCGCGCCCCGGACCCAGGTTGGCGGTGAGGTGGCCAGGAACAAGGCCGACAGCGCGAGGATGACGATCAGGCCCGGCACGATGAACGCCGCACCGCCGGCCAGCGCGCCGAGCCTGCCGCGGACCCGCCACGCGCACAAGATCGCCAATTCGGTCGAGGCTGGGCCGGGCAGCAGGTTGCAGACGGCGATCGCGTCCTCGAACTCGGCCGCCTCCAGCCATCGCCGGTCATCGACGCACAGCTTGCGCAGCAGCGCGATGTGGGCGGGCGGCCCCCCGAAGCCGATGCACCCGATCCGTCCCCACTCGCGCACGACGGTGCGCAAGCTGGCCGGGTAGCCGGCGGGCGGGGATGGTTGCTCGGTGGTGCCCACGATCCCCGATTATGCGTTGCTGGCGAGGCCTCCGTTGGAGGTGTTGCCGGACTGCCGGGCATCCGTAATCGCGGCGCCATTCGCGCCGGAGTGGGCTTGCGCGGCCGCGGTCTTGCGCAGCACGTCCAAGACGGTGAGGCCCTGCCCCACCAGGCCGGCCACCACGTCGTTGACGCCCTGGGTGCCGTTCAGGATCGTCAGGTTCGCGCCCGCCAGGCTCTTCGCGGCGGCCTCGACGATCGCGGGCAGGCTCTCCACGATGCGCTCGGCGGCAATGAGCTCCTGGTTGCCCGCGCGCAGCGAGTCGGCCCGCGCGTTGTTGGCGTCGGCCTGGCCCTGCGCGGTCGTCCGCTCGGCGTGCGCCGCCGCGTCCGCGCGCATCTGGGTGGCCCGCGCGTCCGCCTCGGCCAGGGTCGCCTGCCGGTAGGCGTCCGCGTCGGCGGCGAGCCGGGCCTGGTCGCGGTCGGCCTCGGCGAGGGTCCGCTTGCGGAATGCCTCCGCCTCGGCGGCGAACCGGGCCTGGTCGCGGTCGGCCTCGGCGATGGTGCGCTTGCGGTAGGCCTCCGCGTCGGCGGGCCGGCGGACGTCGGCCTCTAGCCGTTGGGCCGCCAGTTCCGCCTCGTGCTGCGCGAGCGCGGTCTGCTGCTGGATGACCCGCTGCTTGGCCTCCGCCTCGGCCAGCGGGCCAGCCTGCGCGGCCTTGGCGTTGGCCTGCTCGGTCTCGGCGATGAACCCGGCCCGCTTGATCGATGAGTCCCGCTCGTATTGCGCCTTCATCGCCGCGGCTTCCAGCTCACGCTCGGCCGCCTCCATGTCGGCCTTCGCCTTGGCGATCCGCGCCTGGCTGGCGACCGCGGCGGCGTGCGGCGCGGCCAGGTTGTTGATGTACCCGCTGGCGTCCTCGATCTCCTGGATCTCCAGCGCGTCGACCACGATGCCGAGCTTTTCCATCTCGGCGTGGCTGCCGTCCTTGATCTCCTGGGCGACCCGGTCGCGCTCGCGGATGATCTGCTCAACGGTCAGGCCGCCGACGATCGAGCGCAGGTGGCCGGCGAACACCCGGCCAACCAGGATCTCCATGCGGTCCTGCTCGGACAGGAACCGGCGGGCGGCGTTGGCGATCGACGCCGGGTCATCGCCCACCTTGAACGCGGCCACCGCGCGCACGTGCAGCCGGATGCCTTGGTTGGTGATGCACTCCTCGGCGATCTCCGACTCGCGCAGCGCGAGGGACAGGCGGCGGGCCTTGCGGATAACGGGGATGACGAAGCTGCCGTGGCCGGTGATGATGCGGAACTGCGTCGCGTCCTTGCGGCGCTTGGACCCGGAGATGAGCAGTGCCTCATTCGGTGCCGGGACATGCCAGAACAGCATTGTTCTTTCCTTACAGCGGGAGAGGGGTGACCAGCACGGAGCGCGCCGACAGGACTTCCACCACGACGACGCGACTGTGCCGGGGGATTGGCTCATCAGACAGGGCGGCGAATGCCTCCGTGCCGCCGCGGACGGGCAACAGCACCTCGCCGGGCCCGTTGCGCGGGATGGAGACAGTCACTCGGCCGGTCTTACCGACCAGGCTGTCTTGAGTGCCCGAACCACGATCTGCGCCCATGGACGCATCTCACCGGCCTTCGCAGTCGAATGTGCCATTAATCGGTATAGCACCGGCTAATGCCGCTGAGCCGGCGCCGCTGTTAGGAACGCGTTAGGGGTACGTGACGTGCCCGGCCAGGTCCCGCTCAGTGGGCCGCCGGCCCGCTCGGGCTGCCGAGCCAGGAGGCCAGCGGCGGCCCGGCCGGCGGGTCGGTACCGCGCAGGGCCCAGGCGAGGTGGCCGTCCGGGCGGATCAGCAGCGCGCGGACATCAGCCCAGTCGGGGCGCTCATCCGCGAGCTCGGCGGTGACCACGTCGAGCCGGTCACGGTACCCGGCCAGCAGATCCAGGCCGGGCCAGGAAGCGGCTCCCGGCGAAAGCGCGAGGAACACGAACTTCGCCGGCCTCAGCAGGCTGTGCACGCTGGGCGCGGGCGCCGCGCGCAACTCCAGGTCGGGCACGCGGGCACCGACGGCGCTGGCCGGGCCCGATTCCGGGACGCCGTAGCCGACCGCGAGCCCGGATAG
>JAICUO010000614.1 GCA_025935815.1 Streptosporangiaceae bacterium | reverse complement strand
GGTGATCTCGCCCTCGGTCCCGTTCATGTCACTCTTCGGCATTTAACGATCCTCCTCATTGTGCCCTGGCTGCGGCGCCGCGCACCTTGCAGCGCGAGCCTGCCCGTCAAGGGCGGTCCGGCCGGCACCGGGCCCCTTTCCCAGCAGCTTGACCTCGTTACGGGCAGGGCAGCGCTGCGTGCCGTCGACATGCGCGAGCGTGCACCACCGTCCGCCCGCCTCCCTGCAGTCGTTGCAGGACAGGCGCAAGACCTGGAATCCAGCGGGAAAGCCATCGTCCCGAAACCAGGCGGCACTTGCGGCACGTCCCGGCATCCCGGCCTACTGACTCAGCGCGCGGACGGCCCCCGATGTTCCCGCCTGCCGGGAGGAAAGTCCAGAACCGGCTGATCCGCTAGTCGTCGCGCTCACGGCCAAGACCGCTCTCCTCAGCGTGCATTCGGCGATCTATCGCTTGGACGGATCGGGGCCTGCTCACCTTCCGTAATCCGAGGCTGCTGTCAGCTGCACGGACGGCTCGACTTGCCCCATTCCGTATCGGGCCAGGTGCTCAGCGAGATGCGGGTTTTCCTTGCCGACCGCGCGGTCCGTGACCTGTTCCATGAGCGCTACCGGCCGTCGGCTCACCATGGGCATGCGGCTGCGTACTGGAGGAGCCTAGACCTGTCAGGGGGCTCCGGTGGCGGCGGCCAGCGCCTGAGTTGTCACCGCCCCGGCCAGCGCCAGGGAGACGGAAATGCTCGCAGGCGATGCTGGCTTGCCCGCTGGCCCATCGTTCGCCGAGATCGCGCAGATAGGGCAGGATCACCTGGCTCAAGACGGACTCGACGGTGAAGTCGGCCAGCAACCGGTCCAGGAGCGCCTGAGCGGCTGTCTCGTCGAAGGCATCCAAGCTGGCGGCCAGGTCCGCGGCTCCGTTGGCCTGGCCGTGGCTGGAAGAGATGGCGGGGACGGGGAGGGTGCCATCGTCGCGGAGCGCGGCGCGGGCGGCTTCGGCGGCGGAAAGGCCCCGGGCCAGGCAGGCTCGCATGTGGCGGACTCGCCTTTCGTCCGCCTCGGTGTACAGCCTGCATCCCCCGGGGAACGGGCCGGCCGCAGCAGCCCGTACCGGTGTTCCCAGGTGCGCAGGAGTTGCGCGCTGACCCCGGTCCGGCGGCTCAGCTCGCAGGTACGCGCCGCGATCGAGGCGGCCCGCGGCTCCTTTCGACGACGCGCACGACGCGGTCGCCCGCCGATGCGGCCGGTCATGGGGATCGTCAGATCCCCACCCCGCCGCCAGGCGGGGTGGAGCCGGGAGGGGGGCCGACGCCGCTGGCACCACGGGCGTCCGCAGACGCACGAGCCTTGCGCGCCGCCGAGCTGGCATCGTGCCCCCTGGAGGGGGCACCGCGCCAACGCCGCCTCAGGGCGAACGCGACCGCACAGATAAGAAGAACGGCGAGCGGGACGAGAATGCCCAGCAGTAGAGCCATTATGATCTCCTTCCGGAGGTGCTCCCAGCATACGCCCCTAAGCAGGGTACGAGTATTTTGCTTTGCGTCTATTAACCCATTAATCCTGTATTTTCTTTAAATGGCTTAGCTTGGCCAGTGGGACCCGTGGGGAGAGATATGAGGACGACCCGGAAAGCCCCGCCGATGGCCTGACCACCGCAGCGGACATGGCGTGCGACACGGTCCCCGGCATCGCGGCGGCGCTCCGCAAGGCCGCGCCGGGCGCGCCGTGGGTCACCTGGGAAGAACCTGCACGACTTGGCCAGGGCGGGCCATCGCGTTCACGCCTGCGCGGCGCGCAGCCCGGGTACCCGCCCGGCCAGCAACGGTGGTGGGTCGTCTCGGGTCCGGTCCGGCGGACCGGTCCAGTAGCCGTGGCGGGTGACAGGTACTCGTGGTGGGCGAACAGCCGCCGTACCGGGCCGCCCTGGTGCCGGGCGGTGCAGCGGGGGCAGGCCCGACCTCGGCCCCGGCCCGCGCGGCGAGGCCGATGTTGTGTATCTCGTCTACGAGCACCAGGTCCACGGACGTGAGGGCGGCGGTATCAGCCGCCGGGCCTGGCGCCGGGTGAAGTCCGCGAACGGCGCGGAGATCATCGGCAGGCAGGTCCACGGCGCGGCCACCCAGCCATCCGGGGTACGCACGTGCACCCTGGACAGCTCATATGGGTCGTAGTGAACAGCCCAAACGCCCCGTCGGGCGATGACCCCGCAGTGCTGCCGGTACGATCCCAGGCCGGCGGCGCGGCCGCCGGGACGGCGTAACCCCGGGGGCTATCTCCTAGCGGGCGCGATCGCGCTCGCTAGGCACGCTGTCATCCGGAAAGGACATACGGGATGCGGGGAAGAAAGACGATGCTCACGTTGCTGGCGGGCACCGCGCTGGCGGCGGGGACGGTGCCTGCTGGCGCCTGGGCCGCTAGCGCCGTGGCCGCGCCGGCCGGTGCCGGGCGGGAGGCGGGCAGCCCGTTCGCGCCCGGCACGGGCCAGCTGGTCATCGACTGGAACAAGACCCTCATCACCATTGTGGGCACCCCGGGCGCGCAGCCCGCGACCATCCACCCGACCCGCAGCTTCGCCATCTTGCAGGCGGCCGAGTACGACGCGGTCGTGTCCGTCACCCACGCCGGCCACCTCTACGCGCTCGGCATCCAGGGCACCGGCCACGCCGCACCACGCGGCATCCAGGGCACCGGGCACGCCGCAGCGCTCGCCGCCAGCGGGCGCGGCGCGGTCAGCGCGGCCGCGGCGGCCGACCAGGCGGCCCGGGACGTGCTGGCCGGCTTGTATCCGGCCCAGGCGGGCATCGCCGACACCCAGCTGGCAGCCGAGCTCGCCCGCGTTCCCGCCGGGCCGGCCAGGGATCGCGGGATCGCCGTCGGGAACAATGTGGCGACGAGGCTGCTGGCCCTGCGCGCGGGCGACGGGTCCACGGCTGCCCCGCCGCCGTTCACCCCCGGCACGGCACCGGGCGACTATCAGCTCACGCCGCCGAACTTCGCGCCCCCCGTCTTCACCAACTGGGCGGCCGTCAGGCCATTCGCGCTGCGGCGCGGATCGCAGTTCCGCCCGGCGCCACCGCCCCCGGTGACCAGCGGGGCGTACGCCCGGGCACTGGCCGTCGTGCAAAGCCTCGGCCAAGACACCAGCACCACCCGGACCGCGGACCAGACGGCCGCTGGCCGCTTCTGGGGAGCCGCGCCACTATGGAACGTGTGGAACGAGATCGCCCAAGACCAGGTGAGCGCGCACCACTCCAGCCTGGTACAGGGGACCGCCATGTTCGCGGCGCTTGACCTCGCGCTCGGCGACACGGCCATCGGCTTGTACGACGCCAAGTACCACTACCAGGTCTGGCGCCCGGTCACCGCGATCCGGGAGGGCGCGAGCACCGGCAATCCCGCCATCAAGGCCAACCCGGACTGGACCCCGCTCACCCCGACCGCCGCCGACCCGTCCTACCCGGGGGCGCACAGCGGCTTCAGCTTCGCAGCGGCGACCATCTTGTCGGCGTTCTTCGGCGGTCGCCAGCCGGTCACCGTGCACTCGGACGCGCTACCCGGCCAGGCGCGCGCGTTCGGTAGCTTCCTCGCCGCGGCGACCGAGGCGGCGCTGAGCCGGATCTACGCCGGGCAGCACACGCCGCTCGATGACCAGGCGGGGCGGATCCTCGGCGTCCGCATCGCCACCTTCGTCCTCACCTCCAGCGTCCTGCGCGGCTCCGTCCCCGTTAACCGCCCGGGAGGCGACAGGAAGTGAGGTACGGCAGGGCGACGTCACCCCAGGTGCGCGCGCCCGGCGCGGCAGCCGCGGCAGGGCCGGTCTCCCCCTCGCCGCGGCTGCTGCGCGCCGTGTCCGGCGAAGAGTACGCCGACTGGGACACGGTCTACCGGGACAACGTCACCTGGGTCTACCGGCTCATGTTCGCCAAGGTGGGCAACCGGCCGGACGCTGAGGACCTGACCACGGAGGTGTTCATGGCGGCGCTGCGCCCGCTGCAACTGCCCGCGCCACCACACTCGGTGCGCGCGTACCTGATCGCCACCTGCCGGACGGCGCTCGCGCGGCACTGGGCGCGGACGCTCGGCCGACAGGTCACCACACTGCCGGCCGACGTGGCCGACGCCCTCGCCGAGGCCAGCGCGGATCCCGGCGGCAGCGCACCGCGACGCGCCGAGCTGATCCTCGCCGCGCTGCCGGAGCGGTACCGCGCCATCCTCCAGTTGCGCTTCCTGGAAGGCTCCTCGATCGCGGAGGCCGCCCGCGCACTGGGCATCAGCGTGAGCAACGCCAAGGTACTCCAGCATCGCGCGCTGCGCCGGGCCTTGGAGATAGGCGCGCGAACCGAAGACGCCGCGCCTGGCGCGGCCGCCGGGGAGCAGTCATGACAATGAGGAGGCGTGGCAGCACCCGGTACGTGGAGGACCTGATCCGGTCCCGCCGCCCACGGCGGTTCGCCGCCGATGACGACGCCGCCGACCTGGCCCGGACCGCGATCACGCTGCGGGCCGCCCGGCCCGGAAGCGGCGCCCCGCGCGAGGAGTTCGTTGTCGCCCCCCGCAAGCGGCTAGCCCGGGAGATTGAGCCGCCGGGGGCCGCCCCGGCGGCACGTCAGGGATCCAGCGGGCGGCGGGCGTTCCTGCGCGCCGCCACGGTAACCGGCG
>JAICUO010000588.1 GCA_025935815.1 Streptosporangiaceae bacterium | reverse complement strand
CGTCGCGACCTCGGTCAGCATCGCCCGGGCGGCGGCCATGGCGAGCGGGTTGCCGTTGAACGTGCCGACCATCTCGTACTCGCCGCTGGCGACGTGCCCCATGACCGTCGCGGTGCCGCCGATGGCGGCCACGGCGACTCCCCCGCCCAGCGACTTGGCCAGGCAGACGATGTCCGGGGTGACCCCGGACAGCGCCGTCACCCCGCCGGGGCCGACGGTCAGCCCGGTCTTGACCTCATCGAAGGCCAGCAGCGCGCCGCGGGCGTGCAGCAGGTCACGCAGCCCGGCCAGGTACCCCGGCAGTGGCCGGATGATGCCGGCGTTCATCATGATCGGCTCGACGATCATCCCGGCGACCTGCCCTGGGGAGGACTCCAGCAGCCGCCGGACGCTGCCCAGGTCGTTGAACGCGGCGATCCGGGTGAGGCGGGTGATCGCCGCCGGTATGCCGGAACTGGATGGCACCGAAGCGGGCGCCGCCGCCGGCCCCGCGTCCTCGGGGTCGGGCATGACCGACACCTGGACGGAGTCGTGGTGGCCGTGGTAGCCGCCTTCTACCTTGATGATCAGATCCCGTCCGGTGATCGAGCGCATCAGGTGGACGGCGTCCATCGTGGCCTCGGTTCCGGAGTTGGCGAAGCGCCACAGCGGCAGCCCGAACCGCCTGGCCAGCTCCTCGGCCACGGCGAGCGCGTCCCGGGTTGGCTGGGCGAAGTGCGTGCCGTGGGCCGCCTGGCCCCTGATGGCCGCGACGATCGCGGGGTGGGCGTGGCCGGCGAGCGCGGCGCCGTACCCGCCGTGCATGTCGACGTACTCGTTGCCGTCGACGTCATAAATCTTGGCGGCGGCGCCGTGGCTGATCCAGACCGGCTGCGGGATCGTGATCTGCCAGTTGGACGTGACCCCGCCCGCCAGGCGGGCGGTCGCGGCGGCGGCCAGCCGCGCCGAGGCCGGCTGGCGGGCGATGAAGATGGCTTCCTGCTCGGCGATGATCGTGGTGAGCTTGCTGTCTGCTTGGGTGAGCACCCGGACCACTCCTCGGCCTCCCGGGACTGGTCCTCCTTCCGGAGCAGCCCACGACTGGAGGCTTTGACTGAACATTCAGTCTAAGTGGCGGCACGAAACCCGGGCAAGGCTCTCCCCGGGCGAGCGGGAAACCCCCGCAGCCGGTAAAGCGCGAGCGGCTATCGCCGTAAGGGGCGACAAGAGCCGAGTGGAAGGGTAAGGTTAGAAAACATGTCCGTTACTGTCCCCGAACAAGACCTGGAACTGCACCGGCGCGAGCTGACGGGCTACTGCTACCGGATGCTCGGCTCCGCCTTCGAGGCCGATGACGCCGTCCAGGAGACGATGCTGCGCGCGTGGCGCGGCTCCGACAGCTTCGAGGGCCGGTCCAGCCTTCGCTCCTGGCTGTATCGCATCGCGACGAATGTCTGCCTGGACATGCTGCGCGGCGAGAAGCGGCGCGCGCTGCCGATGGACCTCGGCCCGTCCTCTCCCCCGGTGGAGGCGCACCTGCGCCCGTGGCCCGCCGAGGACAACTGGGTCACTCCCATCGCCACCGAGAGCGTCCTGCCCGAGCACGGCGACCCGGCGGAGATCGCGGCGCTGCGCGACTCGGTCCGGCTCGCGTTCGTGACCGCGCTACAGCACCTGCCGGCCCGGCAGCGCGCGTCGCTGATCCTGTGCGAGGTGCTCCGGCTCCCGGCGGCCGAGGCGGCCGCGATCTTGGAGTCGAGCGTCGCGTCGGTGAACAGCGCGCTGCAGCGGGCCCGCGCCACGCTGGCGGCCCTGCCCGGCGAGCAGCGGCCGCAGGCCGTCGACGAGGCGAACGCCGACCTGCTCAGCCGGTACGTCGACGCCTTCCAGCGCTACGACATGAGCGCGCTGCTTGCCCTCATCCATGAGGACGCGGTGATGACGATGCCGCCATTCGAGATGTGGCTGCGGGGCGCGCGCGACATCACCACGTGGATGGTCCTGCCCGGCCCCAGCAAGTGCGCGGGCTCGCGGCTCGTGCCCGTGCAGGCCAACGGGGTGACGGCCTGGGGTCAGTACCGACCCGCGCCGGACGGCGGGTACGAGGCGTTCGGGCTGCAGGTCTACGAGTTGGACGGGGGCAAGGTTAGCCGCATCACGGTCTTCCTGGACGTCGGCCGGCTGTTCCCCCGGCTCGGCCTCCCGGCGCGGCTGCCCTGAGCCGCCGGGCTCGTGTGCGGATGGTCACGCTCCCCGGGTGAGGCCCCGCCGTCTACCATGCGATCATGCGCGCGCTGTTCGTCAAGCAGGATCACAACTCCCCGAGCGGGCTGGTCGGGGAGGCGTTCACCGCGGCCGGCTACCACATCACCGAATTCACGGTCGTGCCGCGCGAGCGCTTCGAGTCGCCCGGCGTGACGGTGACGTTCCCGGATCCGACCGCCTACGACGCGATCGTCGCGTACGGCGCGATCTGGGCGGTCTACGACGACGCGGCGATCGGCACCTGGATCCACGACGAGATCGCGTTCACGAGTGCGGCGATGGCGGCGGGCGTCCCGGTGCTCGGCATCTGCTTCGGCGGCCAGATGCTCGCGGCGGCTGCGGGCGGCACCGTGGAGCGCGCCCCGGCCCCGGAGATCGGCTGGACGGTCGTTGACTCCTCGGCCCCCGGGCTGATCGATCCCGGCCCCTGGCTGGAGTGGCACTACGACCGGTTCCGGGTGCCGGACGGGGTCCCGGTCCTGGCGACCACGGTCCTGCCCGGCGGCGAGCGGGTCAACCAGGCGTTCACCGTCGGGCGCTCGCTCGGCCTGCAGTTTCACCCCGAGGTGACCGAATCGGTGCTGGCCGCCTGGCTGGATGGCGGCGGGGCGCGCGAGCTGGCCGGGGCCGGCGTCGCGGTGGACGCGCTGCTCGCGCAGACCCGCGAGTTGGCGGCCGGGGCCGCGCTGCGGACGCGTGAGCTGGTCCGCCGCTTCCTGTCCGACGTGGCGACCCGGCCGGTCGTCGCTCCCACGGCGGCCTCATGACAGTGCCCCCTACGACACTGCCCCCGACGACCGCGGCAGCTGATCTCACCGGGCGGAAGGTACGGGTCACGGGGGGCGCGAGCGGGATCGGCGCGGCGTGCGCGCGGCAGTTCGCGGCGGCGGGCGCGACCGTCGTGGTGGCCGACCTGGACGAGGCCGGGGCCTCGCGGGTCGCGGCCGCGATCGGCGGCTCAGGCGGTGCGGCGGCCGCGAGCGCGGTCGACCTGGCGGATCCGGGATTCGACGCCGCCGCGCTCGCCGCGGATGCCGATGTCATCGTGAACAACGCGGGCATCCAGCACGTGGCGCCGGTCGAGGAGTTTCCCGAGGAGCGGTTCCGGCTCATCCTCGCGCTGATGCTCGAGGCGCCGTTCCGGTTGGTCCGGGCCGCGCTGCCGCACATGTACGCCCAGGGCTGGGGGCGGGTGGTGAACATCTCCTCCGTGCACGGGCTGCGCGCCTCCGCGTACAAGAGCGCTTATGTGGCCGCCAAGCACGGGCTGGAAGGGCTGTCGAAGGTGATCGCGCTGGAGGGCGGCGGCCGCGGGGTCACCTCCAACACGATCTGCCCGGCGTACGTGCGGACGCCGCTGGTGGAGAAGCAGATCGCCGACCAGGCCCGGGTGCACGGCATCCCGGAGCCGGAGGTGATCGAGAAGATCATGCTGACCGAGCCCGCGGTCAAGCGGCTCGTCGAGCCGTGGGAGGTGGCCGACCTAGCCGTGCACCTGTGCAGCCCGCAGATGTCGTTCGCCAACGGGTCATCCATCGTCTTGGACGGCGGCTGGACCGCGCGGTAGCGGCCGCGCGCCCTAGGAAAGGGCGGCCACTAGCGGCTGGCCGGCGGCGAACCACCAGCCGACGGTCAGCCCGGCCAGGACGGTGACGCTGAGCGCTAGCCGCCAGGCCGGCCTCCGTCGCTGGCCGGGGACGCTGTCCCACGGCTCGCGGCGCAGCCTGGCCAGTACCCGCCGCCGCCGCAGCCGAGGGAACAGGCCCCATACCGCCTGGTTGGGGCCAGCGGTCCCGCCGATGCCCACCTGCCCCATGGACCACAGCACGCCGAAGGAGATCTGGCCCGCCGATACCAGCCCGACGGCTCCCTGCCCGATGGCGATGACGCCCCGGGCCAGTTGCCCGATCGCTATCACCCCGGTCGCCACCTCGCCCACCGCCACCACGCCGGTCGCCAGGAAGCCGACGGCGAAGACCCCGTTGGGCCGCATGCCAACCGCGAACACCCCCGGCAGGTCGCTGTTCACCGACACCACCCGCAGCACAGATGCCCTCCCCGCCCAGCCCGCGCGGGCCATTCCGCCCGCTCCTGCCTGATATACGGGCAATGGAGGGCAATCGGCTTGCCCGGGCCTCGGCTGACTGCCGGCGGGTCAGTCAGGCCGCCGCGCCGTGTCGTGATGATCACGCTGCCGGGACCCGGGCTGTGGCGGGGGTGACGGGTAGCGTTAAGCCGTGAGCATGCCGGTCGCCCAAGCTTTGGCCATCTTCGGGGCCGGCGTGGCGGCGGGCACCATCAACACCGTCGTCGGCTCGGGCACGCTGATTACCTTCCCGACGCTGATCGGGCTGGGGTACCCCCCGGTACTGGCCAACGTGAGCAACAACGTCGGCCTGGTGCCCGGTGCGCTCAGCGGCATCTACGGCTACCGCGCGGAGCTGACCGGGCAGCGCGACCGGGTAGTGCGGCTGGGCTCGGCGTCCCTGCTGGGCGGGCTAGTCGGCGCGATCTTGCTGCTGGTGCTGCCCCAGTCGGCGTTCAAGGAGATCGTCCCCGCGCTGATCGCAATCGCCCTGGTCATGGTCGTCGCCCAGCCATGGCTGGCCAAGAAGGTCGCCG
>JAICUO010000428.1 GCA_025935815.1 Streptosporangiaceae bacterium | reverse complement strand
TTCTTCAGCGACACGCTGCCCGATTTCCGGGAGCAGCTGGTTTTCGCCTACGTTGACGCCGACCTGACCAGCTCGGTGCTGGATTGCCTGCGTTATGTGTGGCCGCTGCTGCAGCCGGACTGCTACCTGTTCACCGACGAGGCTCACCACACCCGGATCGCGGCCCTCTTCTACGACCGGCAGTGGTGGGATGAAGAGCTGAACGCCGAGCCGCCGGGGCTCGTCGGGGGCGGGAACGGGCTCGGCCTGCTGCTGCATCCGGGCGGCTTCCGCAGCTCCCTCGGGTACACGCTGAAGCTGGAGAAGGTCGCGGTCCCCCGACGGGCGGGCTAGCCCGGAGGCTCCCGGTCGTTGTCGCTCCCCGAGCCCGCTATGGAATGGTGGTGGTGCTGGAGACGACGGACGAAGGGAGCTGAACCGCGTTGAGCGCACGAGTCCTGGTGCCTTGGAAGAGCGTCAGCGATGCTCTTGGTGACCTTGGCGGAACTGCCGGCGGGGACCTGACGGTGGAGGTGTTCACCGGGGACGCGCCCGGCCCGGATGACCTGGGCGACGTGGCGTTCTTCACCGTGCCGTACGACCGTCCGTTCGGGACCGAGCCAATCCCGCGCCTGACCGGCGTTCGGGTTGTCCAGGCGCTCACGGCCGGGTACGACCACCTGGCCGGCCTCCTGCCGGGCGACGTGACCCTGTGCACGGCCCGCGGCCTGCATGACGGGAGCACCGCCGAGCACGCCCTCGCCCTCATCCTGGCCGCCCAGCGGGAGCTGCCGCGCTGGACCCGGGCGCAGGACGCGGGCCGCTGGGAGCACGCGCACACCCGTTCCCTGGCCGACAGCCGCGTGCTGATCGTCGGGTACGGCTCCATCGGGTCCGCGCTGGACGCGCGGCTGCGCGCCTGCGAGGCCGAGACCGTCCGGGTGGCCCGGCGGGCGCGTCCCGGTGAGCAGGTGCTCGGGGTGGCCGATCTGGACGGGCTGCTGCCCGCGGCCGACATCGTCGTCCTCATCACGCCGTTGTCGGCCGAAACGCGCGGCCTGCTGGACGCGCGCCGACTGGCCCGGCTCCCGGACGGCGCCCTGGTGGTCAACGTCGGCCGCGGCCCGGTGCTCGACGCTGACGCGATGCTGGCGGAGACGATGTCCGGCCGGCTCCGCGCGGCGCTCGACGTCACCGACCCCGAGCCGCTGCCCCCCGGCCATCCGCTGTGGCACTCTCCCGGGGTGATCATCACCCCGCATGTCGCCGGGGGCGCCGCCGCCTTCTATCCACGGGCGGAGGATTTCATCGCGGCGCAAGTGCGCCGGTTCGCCACTGGAGAGCCGCTCCGCAACGTAGTGCGGGAGCCTGGGAATTAGGAGGGCGTAACCCTGCGCGGCATCGGTCCCGCCCCCGCAAGCCCGGCCCGCGTCCGGCAACCTGAATCCCCGATGCCGTGCTGGCTAATGACGTAAGCGCATTGTCCGTGGTGGGAGGGCCAGTGACCCGGCGCCCGCCCGGCCGCCAGCCGGGGGGCCGGCGGGGCCGGACCCGCCCGGCCAGGGCGGGATCCGTCACCGGTGGCGAGGGAAATTTGCGCTGGACTACTTGACAGATATCCCGGGGCGGTCGAGTCTCATCCATGTGAGCGCTAACAAGCGCAGCGGATGGCCGGTCACGCGGGATCATCGACGATTGCGCGAACCGCCATAGCTTAGCGTTAACAACTCGGTCGGCGTGCGCGGGCACCCGAACGCACGCGCCCTGGCCGACCGACCTGCGTGGTCAGCAACGAGGAAGAAGCGGCGCGGCTGGCGGCACCAATGCCAGCCGCCAATAACCAGCAAGGCATTTCCATCAGCGGCAACGAAAGGTCCGTTGCTGCCACATGGATCGCACCCCCAGCTGGCTTCACCGCCAAGCCCAGCACTGCTCTGTCAGCATAGGAGCTGATCCCCATGTTCAGGCCCCCCATCTCGCGTACCCGACTAAGAAGACTCGCCGCCGGCTTGGCGATAGCGCTCTTGCCGGTCGGCGTCGCGCTCGCCACGGTCACCGCGCCGCCGGCGGCACACGCCGCGCCGACCGTACCGGCCGTGCAGGCCGGGCAGGCCGCCCCGGCGGCGCACGTTCCCCCGCCCCGGCCGCAGGGCCCCTGTGACATCTACGCCGCCGGCGGCACCCCCTGCGTGGCGGCCCACAGCACCACGCGCGCGCTATTCGCCTCCTACCACGGCCCGCTTTACCAGGTCTTGCGCTTGTCGGACCACCGGGTCAGGAACATTGGCGTCGTCGCGCCCAGCGGCGGGACGGAGCGCACGTTCCCGGACGCGGGCGGATACGCCGACGCGGCCGCCCAGGACGCGTTCTGCGCCAACACGACCTGCCTGATCAGCAAGGTCTACGACCAGTCCGGCCATGGCAACGACCTCACCCAGGCCCCCCGCGGCGCGTTCAGCGGCCCCGCCCTCGGCGGCTACAACAACCTCCCGGTCGCCGACATGGCGCCGGTCACGGTCATCGGCCACAAGGCCTACGGCGTCTTCATCGAGCCCGGCATGGGCCTGCGCGACAACGACACCAACGGCATCGCGGCCGGCGACGCGCCGGAGGGGATGTACTGGGTCCTGGACGGCCATCACTTCAACGGCGGCTGCTGCTTCGACTACGGCAACGCCGAGATCGACAGCCGCGACGACGGCAACGGCACCATGGAGACCTCCTACTTCGGCAACGCCACCCCCTGGTACCACGGGAACCCCCCCGGCCCGTGGATCATGACCGACCAGGAGAACAACCTCGTGGGCTGCGTCAACCCGGGCAGCACGTCCAAGCTGTGCGCGAGCCTGCCCAACATCACCTCGCGGTTCGTGACCGCCGTGGCCAAGGGCGAGCCGCACCACTGGGCCACCCTCGGCGGCGACGCGCAGGCGGGGAACCTGGCGACCATGTTCGACGGGCCGCGGGTCGATTCCACCTATGACCCGATGCGCAAGCAGGGGGCCATCGTGCTGGGCAACGGCGGCGACAACAGCAACGGCGCGCAGGGCACCTTCTATGAGGGCGTGATGACGGCCGGCTTCCCGAGCGACGCCACCGACCAGCTGGTCCAGGCCAACATCGTGGCGGCCAGGTACGCCGTGGCGCAGCTGAGCCTGACCCCCGCCTCGGCGACCGCCACCCCGCCCGGGCTGCAGACGTTCGCGCCGGGATCCTCGCAAGATTCGACGGTGACGTTCACGAACACCACGCAGACGCCTGCAGTTGGCGTGAAGCTCAGCATTTCGCTGCCCAGCCGGCTGTGGAGGTCCGTCATCCCCGGCACCAGCGACACGTCGATGACGTTCCCGCAGCCGGTCGCGCCCGGCGCCAGCGTGAGCGCGACCTTCAAGGTCACCTCGGGGCCGGTCCCCTTCAACGGCGACCTGGTCGCCAACGCCTCGTGGACGAACCCGGCCAACGGCGGCCGGCAGTCCGCGACTTCCGCCGAGCAGGTGCGGAACACCAGCCCGATCAAGATCAACGAGTTCCGCGTCGGCACTGCCGCCGACCCGACCAACGCGTTCATCGAGCTCTACAACGCCGGCGACACTACCGTTGACCTGTCGCACTGGACCCTGGCCGAGCACCCGGCCCAGGTGCCCGTCTTCTCGACGGTGACCGTCCCGGCCGGGACGAAGCTCGCGGGCCACGCCACCTACCTGCTCGGCCTGTCGAACACAGGGCTGGCCGCCCCCGCCAGCGCGGGCGACACCACCATCGACCTGTCCAACACCAGCGGCCTGGCACCCGGCCAGCAGGTCACCATCGGGACCGGCTCCGCCGCGCAGACCGCCACGATCGCCCACGTCAACAACTCCGGTGCGACCGGCCCCCGGGTACCCGGCGAGATCGGCAAGGCCGTCGCGCTGTCGGGAAGCAACGAGTTCGTGAGCCTGCCGAACGGCATCGTCAGCGGACTGCACGACTTCACGATCTCCACGTGGGTCAACCCGTCGGCCAACTCGGCCTGGTCGCGGCTGTTCGACTTCGGCACCGGCACCGGCAACTACATGTTCCTCACCCTCAGCGCCGGCGGCGGCCCGCTCCGCTTCGCCATCACCACCAGCGGAAACGGCAACGAGCAGCAACTCACCGCCCCCGGCACCCTCCCGCTGAACACCTGGTCGCACGTGGCAGTGACCTTGTCCGGCACCACCGGGACGCTGTACATCAACGGCCAGCCGGTGGCGACCAACGCCAACATGACCCTCAACCCCGCCGCGCTGGGCATCACCAATCAGGACTGGATCGGGCGCTCGCAGTTCAGCAACGACCCGTTCCTGGCCGCCACCGTGGACGACTTCCAGGTCTACGATCACGCGCTGTCCGCCGCTGACGTCGCCGCGCTGGCCGGGGGCCAGGCCGGCGCCGGCAACGTCGCCTCCTACAAGTTCGACGAGGACTCCGGTGATCTCGCGGTGGACTCCTCGGGCAACGGACGCGACGCGACGATCACCGGCGCCGGGAACATCAGCACGCCGCTGTGGCAGCCGGTGCCCGACGGCCCGATCACGGTCCCCGCTGGCTCGGTCAACGTGCCCGTCACCACCACATCCGGCATCAAGGTGGGCCAGAAGCTGCTCATCGGCGATGGCCGCCGGCTGGAGAGCGCCACGGTGACCGCGGTCGGCACCCCGGGCACGCAAGCCAGGCTCGTGGCAGCGGCCGCGGCCGGCATGACCAGCATCAACGTCACCTCGACGGCCGGGATCAGCGCCGGCGACACGATCCGCCTCGACATCGGCGCGAATACCGAGAACGTCACGGTCGCGTCGGTGGGCACCTCCGGCGGCGGCCTCACCCTGACCGCCCCGCTGAAGTTCGATCACGCGCCCAACCTCCCGTTCAGCGACCGGGGCACCGGCATCACCTTCCGCCCGGCCACGCGCTTCGCGCACTCCAGCAACGAGCCCGTGCAGGCACTAGGCAACAGCATCACCCTGTCCGCGCCCCTCGGCCGTAGCTTCCCGATCAATGCGCCGGTGCTCGACACGGCCGTGACCAACGCGGGCTATCAGGGGCCACCGGCTCCCGACCAGTGGTTCGGCGGTCCCGCCCTGTCCGCCAGCGCCGGTACCATGACACTGCGTAACCCCTGGGGTCAGGTGTCGGACAGCCTCAACTACGGGGGCATCGTCGACCCGGCGGCCACCGAGGGCTACCAAGGCACGTCACCCGGGGGCGGCTGCTTCGCGCCGGTCCCCGTAGTGAGCGCTGGCGCGGGCAGGAGCGACATCCGCCTGCCCGACGGCAGCGATACCGACAGCAACTGCGCCGATTTCTCGTCAACCAGCCATCCCACGCCCGACGCCACCAACGCCGTCGCCCTGGACCCCGGTCCCCGGGTCTCGCTGCAGGCCACGACGGCGTGCTGCACGACGGACTACATCAAGCACGATGACGCCGACGATCTCGTGGTCATCGCGCCGGTCACGGCGAGCAGCCCGGCCACTGACAAGGCCGACGCCACCTGGGTGGAGGCGCCCGGCCTGGCCAACCCGGCCTGCATCTCGTTCGAGTCGGTCAACAAGCCCGGCAGCTACCTGCGACACCAGAACTTCCAGTTCCACCTGCAACCCGACGACGGCAGCACGCTGTTCTCGACGGACGCGACCTTCTGCCCCGGCCCCGGCAACAGCGGGCAGGGCACGTCCTTCCAGTCGGTGAACTTCACCGGCCGGTTCATGCGTCACTTCAACTCCACGCTCTACCTCGCCAGCGACGGCCCGCCGGGAACCAACCCGTGGGACACCGCCACCTCGTGGACGGACGACACGAGCTGGGTGGTAGCCGCGCCCTTCGCGCCGGCCTCGTAAGCCGCCGGCCGTAACAAGCGCTTCCGGTGCCCGCTGGCGGACAGCGGGCACCGGAAGCCATCACCCACTGTCCGCCGTCAACGCCGACCAGCTAGCCAGCCCCCGGCGTCCGGGCTCGCGGTTAGATCTGGCGCTGGTGGTAAGTAGCGTCGCCCGCGCCGGCACTAACAGGTGATGAGACTAGCCGCCGAGCTCCAGACCCGGCGCGGCGCGCCCAGCATGGCGGCCGCGACCGCCGTTGTGCTTGCCTTCCGCGCGGACCCGCGCTTTCCTGGGGTGGTGACAACGGAACCAACAGGAACCCGGGTCACCGCAGGCGCCGCGGTATCGCCCGGCGCGGTCGTGCCCGACACAGTGTCGCAGGCGTGGGTGACGCGGCTGGAGTGCCCGGGTCCGCAGCGGGATGCCGCGGTGAGCGAACTGCACGGCCTGCTGCTGCGGGTGGCGCGCTTCGAGATCGGCCGCCGCCGGACGGCGTTCCCGCACCTGGGCGGGGCTGACCTCGACGACCTCGCGTGGCAAAGCGCCGACGACGCGGTCGTATCCATCTTGCGCAGGCTCCCCGATTTCCGGGGGGAGAGCCGCTTCACGACGTGGGCGTGCAAGTTCGCCATCGTCGAGGCGGGGATCAAGGTCCGCCGGCATGCCTGGCGCGGCCGGGAGATCCCCGTCGCCGCGGAGTTCTGGCCGGTGATGGCCGATGCCGCCCCCAGCCCGCAGCAGCAAGCGGAGGCGAGTGACCTGCTGCGGGCGCTCGGGGAGGAAATCGAGCGGCTAAGCGGGCGGCAGCGCGAGGTGTTCGTCGCGATCGCGCTCAACGACGTGCCGATCGACGTGCTGGCCGAACGGCTGAACACCACCCGCGGCGCGATCTACAAGGCATTGCACGACGCGCGGCGCAAGCTGCGGGTCGCGCTGGCCGCGCGCGGGCTAGGCGCTGACATGGGGGGACAGCCGTGACTGGGAACATGCCTGACGATGCCCGGATCCTGGCGCGGCGCCTGGTCGGCCCGGCCGGCCCGGAGCTCACCTGCGAGGAG
>JAICUO010000738.1 GCA_025935815.1 Streptosporangiaceae bacterium | reverse complement strand
CGGCCGCCGCGGGCCGGATCACCGACGCCGCGAACTCATGCACCCAGTCCCGCATCTCCCGCACGTCGCTGCTCAGCTCAAGGGAGAACCCCGGTGTCGCCTCAGTCATGTTACTGGAGGGTAATATATGGATCCCGTTATCGGAAGGGCCTCGGGGCAACCGCTAAGAGAATTTCCGCCGAACGCCGCGGTCGCCGCCGGGCATGCCCAGCCAAGCCCCGGACGCCGACCCAGGACGGGCGAAGCGGCCCCGGCCGCAGCTACCAGCGCTTGCGCTTGACCACGACGACGCGGTTCGCCCGCCGGCCGCGGCCGCGCAGCGCGGCGGCGAGGTCGCCGAGGGCGTCCTCCCCCGGCTCGGTGCCGCACCACTCCCGGGAGTCCCCGATCCGGGCGCGGCGGCCCGGCTGGTCCCAGCCCTCGGGCCCCCGGCCGTCGCTGTCGCCATCGCCGAAGAGCAACTTGATGATGTCGCGCATCCCGTATCGCCTCCTCGCATCTCGTGAATACACGATATAACGCGAACCCGTTGCGCGCCATGCCGTTCCTCGCCCGGGAAGCGATTTTTTGCCGCCTGTTCCCCCGCCTCCCGCCCGGTTCCCGTCGCCCGCCCGCCACCCAGCGCTCCGCGCCTCTTGCTGTTATCCTCTGGCGTTCATGATCGTAGTAATAGGGCGTGGCCCCGGGAGGCGGCCGATGAGCGGGTGGGTTGCTAGTGATAGCGGGCTATCACTAGCAACCCACGATCATGACCTCGGCGAGCACTGTTCCCTAGCTGGCACCGCCCGCGAAGGCCCGCCGGCAGTGCCGCACGAGCTCCGCCACGGCCGCGGGCGGGGACGGCTTCCAGATCAGCGCCAGCAGCGCGGGCGTGTCGCAGTCCTCGATCGGCACGGCGCGCAGCCGGTCGCCCGCCGCGGCGGCCATGCTCTCGGACAAGATCGCGACGCCCAGGCCGCGGGCCGCCAGGTCGGCGAGCACGCTGGCCGCGCTCGCCTCGAGCGCGACCGTCGCCTGAAGCCCCCGTGCCGCGCAGGCCTGATCGAAGGCCGTCCGGATGCCCGTCCCGGCTGGCATGCAGATCAGCGGGAGACGGGTCAGGTCATCAAGGGTCAGTGATGACACTCCGGCTGATGCTCCGGATGGCACTCCGGATGACACTCCGTGCACCCGCCCCGCCGTCGCCCCGACGGCGGGAAAGGCCGCCACCAGGCGCTCGGACACGATGGGCAGGGCCGCCAGGCCCTCGGGCGCCTCGCCCGCCACGCCGACGAGGGCCACGTCAATCACGCCCGCCCGCACCTGGGCGGCCAGCTCGGCGGAATTGTGCTCTAGGAGGGTCACCGCGACCCCGGGATGGGCACGGTGGAACGCGTCCAGTGCGTCGAACAGGCCGGTGATCGTGCAGGCGGTGACCATGCCGACGGTGAGCCGCCCGCGCAGCAGCCCGTTGACGTCATCGACCGCCTGGCGCATCGCGGCCGCCGCCGCGAGCGCTTCCCTGGCGTGCCCGAGCGCCGCCTCCCCGGCCCGGGTGAGGGTCGCGGCGCGCGCGGAGCGGTCGAAGAGCTCGGCGCCGAGCTCATGCTCAAGCTGGCGGACCTGCGCGCTCACCCCGGACTGGCTGATGTGCACCCGCTGCGCGGCCCGGGTGAAGCTGGCCTCCTCAGCGACGGCGACCAGGTACTGAAGCTGCCTCAGTTCCATAACTACCAATTCTAGATCATAGAAGAACCATCTGTTGGACTTCTAGTGCCGGTCACGGCAGGCTGAGTGCATGAGCGAATACCACGAATACGAGAAGGCCAGGACGCCCGAGGACCTGACGCGGCTGTTCGTGCAGCGGGCGAACGCGAAGGACGCCGAAGGCATTGCGGCGCTGTATGAGCAGGACGCGGTGATGGCGTACCCGCCCGGGCAGCAGACCGCGGGCCGCGCCGCGATCCGCGAATTCTGGGCGAAGGCCCTGCCGAACATGCCGCGCTTCGAGCCTGAGCCGCCGCTGCCGACCCTGCTCAGCGGGGACATCGCGCTCACGTCGACACCGCCCAGGGACGGCGCGGGCGCGCGGGCGCAGGTGGCGCGCCGCCAGGCCGACGGCTCCTGGCTCCGCCTGCTGGATTATCCCGAGCTAGGGCGCCCCGGCGCCTCCTGAGGCGAAGAGGTAGTCACCGACCCGTCCGGCGGGTAACAATTGGGCTATGGACGGCACGCACCGCGATACCTCAATGCGACTGGTCCTCGCCTCGGTCCCCCTTCAGGCCCTGATGATGGTTGGCGCCGCCGGGCTCCTATTCGGGGGCATGTCCTCCGCCCCAGCGCAAAACGTTCAGGTCAACATGCAGTTCGGCCCGCCCGGCAGCCCGGTCTCGGATGTCGTGGTGCCCTTGGAGGGATGCCAGCCGAGTGGGTACCAGCCCGACGGGTCCGATCCCGGTGCCCCGGCCGCCAACTGGTTCTCCCCTAGCTCGCTCGGCCCGGGCGCGGGCTGCCTGAGCACGTACTTCTACGACGGCACGGACGGTGCGCCCGACGTCGTGTACCTGCCCGTGACCTGCTGCGGCGGTTAGCGTCGGCTGAGGGGAACGGCCAGCCTGGGAGAATCGGCCTAGGAGAATACCGCTGGCGCGGACGCCCCCGGTTGCCGCGGCGCTTCCGGGTGCTGCGTTACTTCGGGGTGCTGCGTTACTTCCGGGTGCCGGGCGCGGTAGGCCTCCACCGTCTGCAGCTTGTGCCAGCGCGCGTAGCGCTCGACTTCCGCCGCGTTCGCGGATTCCAGCAGGCCGAGCAGGTGAGCGTGCTCCCTGACGGCGCTGGCCGACCGCTCGGGCAAGAAGGCGAACATCGTGGAGCGGAGCCGGTCTAGCCGCTGATAGGTCTGGTCGAGCAGTTCCACCAGGTAGGCGTTGGCGCAGCGAGCCACGATGATGGCGTGCCAGCGGCGGTTGAGCTCGCTGAACCTGGTCGGGTCGCCAGCCTGGCCGACCTGCTCCATCTCGGACGCGATCACCCGCAGTTCCCGCAGGTCCTCCGGACTCAGTCGGGCAGCCGCGTCGGCGGTGGCAGCCCCCTCCAAGATGGCTACCGCCACCATCTCCTGCTCCCAGGTGGTCGCGTCCACCGGCGCGACGATCGCGCCGACATTCGGCTGGAAGCGGACCCACCCCTCGGCCTCCAGGCGCCGCAGCGCCTCGCGGACCGGGATCGGGCTGACGCCCAGTTCCCGGGAGATCGCGTCGATGTTCACCCTGGCCATCGGCGGATAGGCACCCGAGTGAATCCGGTCGCGGAGGATTGAATACGTCCGCTCCTGCTTGTTCACAGTGTCCGAGATTACCCGGCGTCCTTCTCAACGACGGTGTGGTTAACGCACTCGCCGAGGCCCTCCACCCAGGTGCGCAGCACCTGGCCGGGCTTGAGGTACACCGGAGGCTTGCGGGCATCGCCAACGCCGCCCGTGGTCCCGGTGAGGATCAGGTCACCGGGGCGCAGCGTGATCGCCTGCGAGGCGTAGGCGATCACGTCGGCGGGAGTGAACAACAGGTCAGACGTCCGGGCCTGCTGCATCACGGCGCCGTCAACCTCGCAGCGGATCTCCAGGTCCCGGGCGTGGTCCACCTCATCCGGGGTGACCAGGTAGGGGCCGACCGGGGTGGTGTGCTGGAAGATCTTGCCG
>JAICUO010000058.1 GCA_025935815.1 Streptosporangiaceae bacterium | reverse complement strand
GGTCATCTCCTCGGCCGCGGGCGTGGTCATCTTCGCCTTCCTGGCGCTGGTCTTGTCCACCGTGAGCGTGCTGCGCTCCATGGGGCCGGCCCTGGCCATCGCCGTCGGTGTCACGCTGGTCGCGGGCCTGACGCTGGTTCCTGCGATCGTGTCGCTGCTCGGCACGAAGGTGTTCTGGCCGTCCCGGTCCTGGAAGCGGGAGCCGCGCACGGCCCGGTTTGGCGCGATCGGCAACGCCCTCGGCCGCCGTCCGGCCCTGTTCGCGGGCGTCTCCGGGCTGGTGCTGGTCGCGCTGGCGATCGGCGCGTTCGGCTTCAAGCCGACGTTCGACCTGTCCTCGGCGGGCATCCCGGCCAGCGCTGAATCGCAGCGAGCCCTGGTCACCCTGGAAAAGGGCCTCCCGCCCGGCGCGACCGACCCGACCGACGTGTTCCTGCACTCCAACTCGGGTCCGCTGACGGTGTCCGAGCTTTCCGGCTATGGCAGCCAGCTCAAGCGGCTGCCCGGCGTCGGGTCGGTCGGGACGCCCACCCTCAGCGCGGACCGGAAGACCGCGGATTACCAGCTGACCCTGAGTCATGATCCCGCGTCCACCTCGGCCGTGAGCGGGATGAAGAACACGATCATGCCGGGGGCGCACGCGGCGGCCCCGCCGGGCACGTACGCGCTGGTCGGCGGGACGACCGCCGTGTTCGCCGACATCCAGCGCGCGATCAACCACGACTACGCAACCGTGTTCCCGGTCGCCGCGGTGATCATCTTGCTGATCCTCATCCTGCTACTGCGCAGCGTGGTCGCGCCGTGGTACCTGCTGGCCTCGGTGGGCCTCGGCTTCGGGGCGACGCTGGGCGCGAGCGTGCTGGTGTTCCAGGTGCTGCGCGACCAGGCCGGCCTGGTGTTCCTGCTTCCGGTCTACATGTACCTATTCGTCGTGGCGCTCGGCACCGACTACAACATCCTGATGATCGCGCGGCTGCGCGAGGAGGCGCGCGAAGGGCGGGATGCCCGGCAGGCCGCCGCGATGGCGCTGCGGCACACCGGCCCGGCGATCGGCGCGGCCGGGCTGATCCTGGCGGGCACGTTCGCCTCGCTGACGCTGGCGGGCAACGAGATCCTGTCCCAGATCGGGTTCGCGGTGTCCTGCGGGATCGCGCTGGCCGCGTTCGTGATGGCGATGTTCTTCGCGCCCAGCATCACCGCGCTGATCGGGCACCGAGCCTGGTGGCCCGGTCACGGTGACCGGTCGACGGCTCGGATGCCGGCCGCCAGTCCCCGCGCGCAGACCCGGGTGATGCGCTGAGGATGGCGGCGCTCGCCGCGGCGCCTGCCCCGGCCCGCCGCTGCCGGCGGGCCGGGGCAGGCCCCTGACGGCGGGCCACCTGGATTGGCGGCGGCCGGGGACCTAGGCTGGCAAGACATTCGCCTCATGGCAAGGAGGCCACGAGTGACCCAGCCCGTTGACCAGGTGGCGAGCGCTGCCGCGTCCGCCGCTCATGAGTGGCTTGCCGCGTTCCAGCAGGCCCTCACGGCCCGTGACGCCGACGCGGCGGCGGCGCTGTTCGCCGCCGAGAGCTACTGGCGCGACATCGTCTCGTTCACCTGGAACATCACCACGGTCGAGGGGGGCGCGGGCGTCGCGGAGCTGCTGCGGGCCACGCTCGACGAGGTCGATCCCACCGGCTTCCGGGTCACCGAGGAGCCGGCCGAGGCGGACGGCGTCATCACCGCCTGGATCGCCTTCGAGACCGCGGCCGGGCGGGGCAGCGGATTGCTGCGGCTCGTCGGTGGCAAGGCGTTCACGCTGCTCACGACGCTCGACGAGCTCAAGGGTCATGAGGAGCCGGCCGGTGACCAGCGGCCCAACGGCGTGCGCCATGGCGCCTTCCGCGACCGGGTCACCTGGGCCGAGAGCCGGGCCCGGGAGGCCACCGAGCTCGGCTACACCGTGCAACCCGAGGTGCTGATCATCGGCGGTGGCCAGGGCGGCATCGCGCTCGGCGCGCGGCTGCGCCAGCTCGGGGTCCCGGCGATCATCGTCGAGCGCAACGAGCGTCCGGGTGACTCGTGGCGCAGGCGCTACAAGTCCCTCGCGCTGCACGACCCGGTCTGGTACGACCACCTGCCCTACCTGCCGTTCCCGGCCAGCTGGCCGGTGTTCTCGCCGAAGGACAAGATCGGCGACTGGCTCGAGATGTACGCGAAAGTCATGGAGCTCAACTACTGGGGCTCGACAACCTGCAACTCCGCCGTCCGGGAGGGTGACGGATGGGCAGTCGTGGTCGACCGGGACGGCGAGGAGATTACGCTGCGGCCCCGGCAGCTAGTCCTGGCGCTGGGAGCGTCCGGATTGCCCGTCGTCCCTGAGTTCCCTGGCCGCGAGAAGTTCCGCGGCGACCAGCATCACTCCTCGGCTCACCCCGGTCCCGACCAGTACAAGGGCAAGAAGGCCGTGGTGATCGGGTCGAACAACTCCGCGCACGACATCTGCGCCGCGTTGTGGGAGGCCGGCGCCGACGTCACCATGGTGCAGCGCAGCTCGACTCATGTCGTCCGGTCCGACTCGCTGATGGACCTCGGCCTCAGCGACCTCTACTCTGAGCGAGCCCTCGCCGCCGGCATGACTACCTTCAAGGCCGACACGATCTTCGCCTCCCTGCCATTCCGGATCCTGCCGGCGCTCCAGACGCCGGTCTATAACGCCATTCGGGAGCGGGACGCCGGGTTCTACCGCCGGCTGGAACAGGCCGGCTTTGACCTCGACTTCGGCGAGGATGACTCCGGCCTGTTCCTCAAGTACCTGCGCCGCGGGTCCGGCTACTACATCGACGTCGGCGCCTGCGAGCTTGTCGCGAATGGCGGCATCAAGCTGGCCAAGGGGCAGGTGGCCGAGCTGACCGAGGACGAGGTCGTCCTCGGTGACGGCACCCGGCTCCCGGCCGATCTCGTTGTCTACGCGACGGGCTACGGCTCGATGAATCAGCTGGCCGCCGGCATCATCGGCCACGACATGGCCGACAAGGTCGGGAAGGTCTGGGGGCTCGGCTCGGGCACGACGAAGGACCCGGGCCCGTGGGAGGGCGAGCTGCGCAACATGTGGAAGCCGACGGCCCAGGAAGGCCTGTGGTTCCACGGCGGCAACCTCGCCCTCTCGCGGTACTACTCCCTCTACCTGGCCTTGCAGCTCAAGGCGCGCATGGGGGGCATGCCGACGCCGGTCTTCCGGCGCGCTGAGGTGCACCACGCCGAATAAGCCCGATGTCAGGAGATCCGTCAGCACCCGCGGCCGCCGAAGTGCGCCAGAAAATTCTTCGCGGCGGGATGTCGAGAACCCCGGGGCAGCTGCGTCCCCCGCAGTGAACACGGCCACAATGGGCCGTACCGCGGAAGGGAGGCCACGATGGCCAAGTACCTGCTCCTCAAGCACTACCGGGGCGCGCCGGCACCGGTCAACGACGTGCCGATGGACCAGTGGACGCCGGAGGAGGTTTCGGCTCACATCAAGTACATGCAGGACTTCGGTGCCCGGCTCGAGGGCCTTGGCGAGTGGGTCGACGGTCAGGCGCTGTCCCCGGAGGGCGCGTGGGTCCGCTACGACGGCGAGGGACGGCCGCCGGTCACTGACGGCCCGTTCGCGGAGACCAAGGACCTGATCGCCGGCTGGATGGTGATCGACGTCGACAGCTATGAGCGGGCGATCGAGCTGGCCGGCGAGCTGTCCGCGGCTCCGGGCGCGGGCGGGAAGCCGATCCACGAGTGGCTTGAGGTGCGCCCGTTCCTGGCCGCGCACCCGACCACCACGGAGTGACGCACGGTGGACGAGGCCGTGCTGCGGGCCCTCACGCCCACCGTGATCGGGGTCCTCGTCCGCCGCGGGGCTGACTTCGCGGCGGCCGAGGACGCCGTCCAGGAGGCCCTGATCGAAGCCGTGCGCGCCTGGCCGGACGACCAGCCGCGAGACCCCGAGGGCTGGCTAGTCACCGTCGCCTGGCGTAAGTTCCTCAACGCCGTCCGCGCCGATACCTCCCGGCGGCACCGCGAGGAACTCATCGAGCGCGAGCCCGCGCCCGGTCCTGGCGAGGTGGCGGACGACACGCTCCAGCTGTACTTCCTGTGCGCGCACCCGTCCCTGACGCCTGCCTCAGCCGTCGCGCTCACGCTGCGCGCGGTCGGCGGCCTTACCACGCGGCAGATCGCGCAGGCCTACCTCGTGCCCGAGGCCACCATGGCCCAGCGGATCAGCCGGGCCAAGCGGACCGTGGCGGGCGTCCGGTTCAACCAGGCCGGTGACGTCGCCACGGTGCTGCGGGTGCTCTACCTGGTCTTCAACGAGGGCTACTCCGGCGACGTCGACCTCGCCGCCGAGGCGATCAGGCTCACTCGCCAGCTGGCGGCCAAGATCAGCCATGAGGAGGTCGCGGGCCTGCTCGCGCTCATGCTGCTCCATCACGCCCGGCACCCGGCCCGGACCGGCCCCGACGGCAGGCTCGTGCCCCTCGCCGAGCAGGACCGCGGCCGGTGGAACACCCAGCTCATCGCCGAGGGCGTCGCCGTGCTCCAAGCCGCCCTCGTCCGCGACCGACTCGGCGAGTTCCAGGCCCAGGCCGCTATCGCCGCGCTCCACGCCGATGCCCGCACGGCCGCGGAGACCGACTGGGCGCAGATCGTCGAGTGGTACGACGAACTGGCGCGCCTCACCGGAAACCCGGTAGTCCGCCTCAACCGGGCGGTCGCGGTCGGCGAGGCCGACGGCCCGCGGGCCGGCCTCGCCGCCTTGGCGGGGCTGGATCCCGCCCTGCCCCGCTATGCCGCCGTCGCGGCGTACCTGCACGAGCGGGACGGTGACCCAGTCACGGCCGCCCGCCGCTACGCCGAAGCCGCCCGGTCAGCGCCCAATCTTCCCGAACGCGACCACCTCACGCGCCAGGCCGCCCGGCTTAACGCGCGGCCGCGCAGTGGAGCGGCGGCCGGCAATCGCTAGCACGCCCCGCCCGGTCAGCTGGCTTGCCATTCGGCTGCCAGCAGGCCGAGGATCACCTCGTCGGCGAAGTTCCCGTTGACCCAGGCCGAGCGCCGGAGCGTGCCCTCGCGCGTGAACCCGGCCCGGGTGGCGGCCTTGATCATCGCGTGGTTGTCGGCGAGGGTCTCGGCCTGCAGCCGGTGCAGGCCGCGGACGGCGAACCCGTAGTGGCACAGCACGCGGACGACATCGGTGCCCAGGCTGCGGCCGCGGGACGCCGGGAGCAGCGAGATCCCGACATGGGCGGTGCGGTTGTGCAGGTCGATGCCCCACAGCAGCGCCTCGCCGGCCAGCGCGCCGGTAGCCAGCTCGACCACCGAGAAGCAGGACAGGTGCTCGTCCGGGCCGGACACCTGGTAAGGGGAACCGGGGCCGGGCGGGATCGGGTACCAGGGCCGGGAGTCGGCCCGGGCCCGGGTGGCGACATCGTCATAGAGCTCAGCGTGCAGGATGGGGATATCGCTGTCGTGCCGGGCGCGCAGCCCGGTCATCTCACCACGTAGCATGCGGGCGTTCTTACCCGCCCGGACCGCCGGGCCGCAACCAGGTTTGCCCGCCTGGCTGGCCAGCGCGCGGCATCCGAGGGTACGCCCGGCGTAAGCCTTTGATAACACCTGACGCTCGTGTTACCCGGGCGAACCGCGCATCCGTCGGAAACCGGTAATATTCCGCTAAATCCACGTCCTTCGTTGATGGCGAGGCGCGCAGTGCGAAACGAACGGTTGCTGGTCGCGGTGGCTGCCGGGCTTGTGATGGCGAGCGGGATCGCATACGCGGCCACGGCAAGACCAGCGACGGCGATGCGCCCGGTGGCGGCGACTCAGCCCGCCCCCCAGCCCACGGTCAGCAAGCCCGTGCCGCCTGCCGTCCTGGCGGTGACGCCCGCCGACGGCGCGGCGAAGGTCGCTCCCGACGCTCAGGTGCGGATCACCGCCTCCGGCGGCACGCTCACCCAGGTCACGGTGGCGTCCGGCGGCACCGCGGTTACCGGGCAGTTCGGACCGGGCAGCGCGAGCTGGTCAACGCGGTGGGGGCTGAAGCCCGGCGCCTCCTACACCGTCACCGCCGTCGCCAAGAACAGCAAGGGCGCGGCGACGACCGAGGTCACGCACTTCACCACCAAGAGCGCCGACAGCACCCTGAAGATCACCGACATCACTCCCAACTCTCATGAGACCGTCGGCGTCGGCATGCCGATCATGGTCACCTTCAACCAAGACGTGGATAAGTCGGACCGGGCCGCGGTCCAGCGCGCCCTCGAGGTCGCCAGCGACGTCCCGGTCACCGGCGCGTGGTTCTGGGCCTCAGACAGCGAGGTCATCTTCCGCACCCGGGGCTACTGGTCCGCCCGCCAGCACGTGATGCTCACCGCGCACCTGACCGGCGTCCCCGGCGGGCCGGGCCTGTGGGGCAAGAGCGACCTCACCCGTTCGTTCACGATCGGCGATTCGCACGTCGTCAAGGTCAACCTGAAGACCGACCAGGGCTACTTCTACATCAACGGGTCGCTGGCCAAGACGATCCCGGTCAGCGGCGGCGTGGGCGGCTACGACTCCCACGGCAACGACTTCTACACCACCACCGGCGTGCACCTCACCATGGGAAGCTTCGACTCGGTCGTGATGACCTCGCCGAACATCAAGCCCGGGGAGGCCGGGTACTACCACGAGATCGTCTACCACGACGTGCAGATCTCCGACAGCGGCGAATACCTGCACCAAAGCCCCGGCGGCTTGTGGTGCCTAGGCAACACGAACTGCAGTCACGGCTGCGTCCGGATGACTGCCGCCGGCGCTGACTGGTGGCAGCACACCGCCTACCGGGGCGACCCGGTGACCATCACCGGCTCGCCGCGCGTGCTCGCCTGGGACAACGGCTGGGGCTACTGGCAGAAGTCCTGGTCATCCTGGCTGAAGGGCAGCTCCGCCGGATCGGTCACCACCACCGCGCTGACGGCATCGGCCGGGCTCGGGGCCGCGGCTTGAGCCGGTGAACGGCACTGCCATCGGGCAGGTCGGCCACCTCGACGCAGGCGCCATTGGAGAAGCTGAGCGAGCTCTTGGGGTCCGGTTAGCGGATACTTCTGCCTGCGGTCGACGGTCACCGGCAGCCGCGGCGACACCTCGACGGAGACCGTCCGCAAGGCCTGCGCCATCTCATAATGTGGGGGCCTCAAGATCGCGCCAGTGAGTCCCCGGGAGGCCTCCGTGCCCTTTTCCGCGCTCAGCTACCTCGCCTGCTCCGCGACGGGCAAGCGGTACGACGCGGACGCCGTCCAGGGAGTGAGTGACGAGGGCAAGCCGCTGCTGGCTCGGTATGACCTAGAGCAGGTCGCGGCGGCGGTCACCCCCCGGGAGATCGCCGGCCGGCCCCCGACGCTTTGGCGGTACCACGAGGTGCTGCCGGTCCGCGCCGAGGCGAACATCATCTCGCTTGGCGAGGGCATGACCCCGCTCATCCCGATCACGTGCTACGGCAGGAAGATCGGGCTGCCAGGGCTGCTGATGAAGGACGAGGGGCTGCTGCCCACGGGCACGTTCAAGGCCCGCGGGGCCGCGGTCGGCGTCTCCCGGGCCGCCGAGCTCGGCGTCAGGGGCGTCGCCATGCCCACGAATGGCAACGCCGGCGCCGCGTGGGCGGCGTACGCGGCCCGCGCCGGGCTGAAGAGCCTGATCGCGATGCCCGTGGACGCCCCCGCGATCACCCGCGCCGAGTGCGTCGTCGCGGGCGCGGAGCTGTACCTGGTGGACGGCCTGATCGGGGACGCGGGGCGGCTGGTGAGCGCCGCGGTCCGCTCCCGCGCCGATTACCAGGAGGTCTCCACGCTGCGCGAGCCCTACCGCCTTGAGGGCAAGAAGACGATGGGCTACGAGATCGCCGAGCAGCTCGGCTGGCGGCTGCCCGACGTCATCGTCTACCCGGCGGGGGGTGGCGTCGGGCTAATCGGCATCTACAAGGCCATCATGGAGATGCAGGCACTCGGCTGGATCGGACCGGACCTGCCGCGACTCGTCGCTGTCCAGGCTGCCGGGTGCGCGCCGATCGTGCGCGCCTTCGAGTCGGGCGCCACCGAGAGCGAGCCGTTCCCAGACGCGCGCACCGTCGCGTTCGGGATCACCGTGCCCAAGGCGCTCGGCGACTTCCTGGTGCTCGACGCGGTCCGCTCCACCGGCGGCACCGCGATCTGCGTGAGCGACGAGGAACTGCTCGCCGAGCAGCGCATCATGGCGGTGGCCGACGGTGCCTTCATCTGCCCGGAAGGCGCCGCCTGCCTCGCCGCCGCCCGCCAGCTGCGGGAAGCGGGCTGGCTGGCGGGTGGCGACAGCGTCGTCGTGCTCAACACCGGCATGGGGTTGAAATACCCGCAAATGGTCAGCGTCGGCGTCCCCACTCTCGGCATCGATTCCGCGATCCCCGCCGAATCGGCGCACTAGCTCCGCTGCCGGCTGCTCGCTGCTACCCGCCTAGGGTGACGACGTGGTCGGCCTTCCCGATCACCGCGGGGTCGTGCGTGGAGCAGATCACCGTCTGGCCATCCTGGTGAGCGGCGGCCGCCAGCAGGGCCGCGACGGCCCGGGCGTTAGCCTCATCCTGGCGGGAAGTCGGCTCGTCGACGATCAGCAGCCCCCGCGCGCTGGCGAGCGCCCGGGCAAGCGCCAGCCGCTGCGCTTCCCCGGCCGAGAGCCGGCCGGCGCGCTGACGGGCGCGTTCGGCGAGCCCGGCCCGGGTCAGCGCCGTGGCGGCGCGCTCGGCCGCGGCGTCCGCGTCCCACCCGCGTATCCGCAAGATGAGCACGGTATTCTCTTCGGCGCTCAGGAACCCGATCGGCGCGGGCTCCTGCGACAGGTACCCGATCCGCTGCCGGCGCAGGCTCGCGAGCTGCTCAGCGTCGAGGTTGCCGAGGTGCTGCCCGTCCAGCACGACCTGGCCCGAGCTTGCCCGCTCGAGTCCGGCCACGAGCTTCAGCAGCGTCGTCTTCCCCGCCCCCGAGCGGCCCGTGACAGCGGTCATCTGACCAGGCGCGAACTCATGCGTGAGCCGCCCGAGCACATGGCGCCTGGTCAGCCCGCGCCCGTAGGAACGCGCCACATCCCAGAGCTCGACCGTGGCCGGGGTCCAGCGTTCCGGCGGCGGGGCTTCGGCCGCGGCCGGCGGGGCCGGGCTGGAATCACCGGCCGCCCGGGTCACGATCACCCCATCCGGAGTCGGCTGGACGCGGGCGCGACGCCCGATGCCCGCCGCAGCGAGCAGGTCCGGGGGAAGCCGCAGCCAGCCGCCGTCGACCACGAGGGCCTCCTCCCCGTTGAGCCGGTCGCCGGTGATCCGACCGTCTCGGATCCGCAGCGTCCGGTCGGCGATCCCGGCGGTCGCCAGATCGTGAGTGACCAGGATGACGCTCGTGCCGCTGGCGCGGGCGAGCTCGACGATCAGGGCGCGGATGGCATCGGCGCTGGCGTCGTCGAGCTCGCCGGTCGGCTCGTCGGCGAGCAGCAGCGCCGGCCGGTGGGCGAGGGCGGCGCACAGTGCGAACCGCTGGCGCTCGCCGCCGGACAGCTCCGCCGGCAATGCGTCGGCCCGGCCGGCCAGCGCCGTGATCTCGAACAGTTCGGCGACTCTCCTGAGACTCTCCCGCCTTGGCACTCCCCGCAGTCGCAGCGGCAGCGCCACGGCGGCGCGCATGCGCAGATCGGGACTCAGCGCGGCGCCCGAGTGCTGCCCGAGGAAGCCCATCAGCTCATGCCGGAGCCGTGACCGGGTACGCGCTGGCATCCGGCCGATGTCGCGGTCCAGCACCCGCACGATCCCGGCCGACGGCTGCTGTAGCCCGGCGACCACGCGCAGGATCGTGCTCTTCCCGGCCCCGCTCGGACCGAGCACGGACAGCACCTCGCCCCGGCCGAGCGCGAGGTTCATCCCCTGCAGGGCCGCCGCGTCGCCCTCATTAGTGCGGTGAACGCAGAACACATCGCGCAGCTCGACGATTGCCTCGCTCATCGCACGGCGCTTTCCTGGGGCACTCCGCCGCTTTCGGTGCCGGGCACGCGCGACAACCGCCCCGCTCGCCCGCCTCCGATCAGGGCCCGCGTGGCCAGCCAGCCGGCGAGCGCGAGCACCGCGACCGCGCCGGCGCCCCAGGCGGCGAGCGCCGCCCACGGCACCACGGTCACCACCGGCGGGCGCGGATCGGCGACGGTGCCCGCGGCGCGGACGCTGGCGACCGCCAGCCGCGTCAGCAGAACGGCGATCCCCAGGCCGGCGATCACCCCCAGCACGCTCGCGAGCGCGAGCCGGACTCGCAGCTCGGCCCGCAGTCCGCGCGGGCCGACGCCTTGCTCGGCGAGGTCCGACTCGGCCCGCTCGTCCCGGCCTCCCCCGAGCAGCGCCGTCAGCAACCCGACCACCGCCAGCATCAACGACAGCGCCGTCGCGGCGAACAGCGCTCGGAGCACCCCGCGCGCCACCGGCGCGCCTAGCCGCTGCTGATCGACGTCGGCGCGGAACGAGGAGTCAAGCTGGGCCAGCGTCCCGGTGCCGAGCGCGGTGCGCACCTGGCTGAGGTGCCCGGTGCCGATCCACAGCTCGTCGGGCCGGCCTTGACCAGGCAGCCGCGCGTCCAGGGCCGCCGCCAGCGTCGCCTCGTCGGCGATGACGAAGCCGGCCGCGCCGGGGTCAAGCGTGGGGAAGCGGCGCAGGACCCCGACCACGCGTGCGATCACCGGCAGGCCGTCCACCGTCAGGGCGATCCGCCCATCCGGTCCCGCTGACGCGGCCGTCGCCGGATCGGTGAGCACCGGGACCGGGAACGTGTCGGTTGGCTGCGCCGGCCGGACCACGCCGGGTGCTCCGGAGGCGGAGAAGCCGACGATCGCGACGGCGCCGCTGACCGGCGCCCCCGTCGTGGCCGCCGCTCCCGCGCCGCGCCAGGCGCCGAGCGAGACGGGCAGCGATGGCCCGCGGTCTGGCTGCACGACCAGCGGCCCGAGCGCGACGCGCGCGAAGGACTGAGTCGCGGCGGCCGGGTTTTCGCTGTTCTGATGGCCATTCGTGATGGCGAGCCCGGTGGGCTCGTCAAGCTCCAGAGCCTCGAGCTCCCACCGCCCGGGCGGAACGGCGGCCCGCAGGACCACGCCGCCAGCGCCGGCCGTTCCGAACGTGACCTGCCGGATCGTTCCCTGGGGATCGCGCAGGTCGGCGGTCACCTCGACGGGAAAGCCCTGCGAGGTGGCTCGCAGCGACAGCCACCGCGCGGCGCCCGGGAGCGTCGGTCCAGCCGTGCGGACCGGGCCTGCCGGCTCCAGGCGCCGGGCGAGCGCGGTCAGCGGCGCGGAGCCGTCGCTTTCCCGCCAGCCGTGAATTCCGGCCAGCCCGGCAGCGGGAATGCCGAGCGCGGGAACGGTAACGGTCGCCCCGCCGGGTGTGTAGTTCGCGTCTGTCCGGCGGACCGGCAGCACTGCGCCCGACGCGAGCGCCTGCCAGCGCTGGAGCGGAGCCACCTCGAGCGGAGTATGGAAATCCGGCCCCGGCGCGACCAGCACGTCGAGCGGGACGCGGTCCGCCGCCTGATCAGCCGCGCTGCGGATCAGCGTCGACCGGTAGGCCAGGGCGAAGCCGCCAAGGCCGGTGGCGACGGCGATGAACGCGATGGCCAGCGCCGGCACCCCGGGGGAGCGGGCGAGGTCGACCAGCGCCAGGCGCGGGAGCACCGGGCCGCTCCGGGCCACGCGCTCGGCCCCCCGCAGCGCTGCCCCGGCCAGGCGGAACGTCAGCACCCCGGCGGCCGCACAGCACAGCGGCGCGAGCAGCAGCGCCAGCGCCTGATCGCTGCCGGTGCCAGTGGCCAGCGCCGCTACCAGGGCCGAGGCCGCCGCGACGGCCAGCAGGTCGCTCACCCGGGCGCTGCCCAACAGCGCCAGCGAGCCGAGCAGCACGGTCGCCGCGAGCCACCCGGTGCCCAGCGTGATGAGCCCGGCCCAGGTGATCACGCTGTGAGTCAAGATCGCGCCCGCCGGTTCCCCTTCGCTACTGGCCAGCAGCGCCGCGGCGCCGATCCCCACGGCCGCGCCGACACTCAGCGCGGCGGCGCACAGCCACCCGGATTCCGCCGCGACGAACAGCACGCACTGGCGCGCGCGGGCGCCTGCGTTGCGAAGCCGGTCAAGCTCGGCCCGCTGATCACGACGGAGACCGCCGCCGGCCAAGACGACGAACATCGCCAGCGCGGTGATCGCGCCCCCGCCCGCGAGCAGGAGGCGCTGCGGTGCCACGCTCGCCTGGGCGCGTGCCTCGTCCAGGGTGGTGAACGGAGCGCTCAGGCTGAACTGGCTCCCGCTCACGAGCAGGCGGGCCTGCGAGCGCGCCAGCCGGTCCTCGACGCCGGCCAGCTGCCACCACCGCAGCCCGGTGATCGTGATCGGGGCCAGCCAGCTATGCGTGCGGTACAGGCCGCTCAGTCCGGGCAGGGCGCCCAGTCCGGCCACGTCCCCGGTCACGAGCACCGGCCCGGCGTTCGCGCTCGACGGCGCGAACCCCAGGGGGACCGCCGAGCGGAGCGGCGACGAGCCGACGACCACGATGTTGACGCCGATCTCGGACAGGGCCGAAGGCACCTTCGGGGGCGGGCCACCGCCGACGAGCAGCATCGGACAGCGTTGCGGGCGGCAGGGCCCCAGCCGGCCAGGCCAGGGGCCGGGGAGCCACCGGCCCAGCTGGGCGATCCCGGCAATGCGCACGACCACTCCGTTGAGCCGCACCTGGTTCAGTAGCAGCACCTCGGTCGGCGACCCCAGGCCAAGCCCGTGCAGCAGGGCCTGCGCCTGGCTCGCAACGCCAGGGCTGACCGGGCCCTGCCACGTGACGCGGACCTGGCTGTCAAGGGGCGATGCCTCGCGGAGCGCCGATCGGGCGCTCTGGTCGCCCGCGATCTGCGACTGTGCCGCCACGCCCGCGGCGAACGCCGCCGCCAGCGCGATACCCAGCGCGGGCAGCAACCACCGTGCGGGACGCCGCCGTCCCCGCGCGACGACCAGGATCAGCGGCGCCAGCCAGCCCCGCAGGTGAGCGGCCGGGGTCATGGATTTCATCAAGTGCAGGCGCCGGCATTGACGGGATATCGCACGAAGCCGATTGTCGCACAGTCATTCATGTAATGCAACGGTCGGCGTGGCTGTTATCGCGGTGACAAGGAAGGCCATCAAGGTCGGAACGTCAGGCGGAATTAACGGAAAAAGAGACGGCAGCCTGTCGAATGGCGATGGACCTAGCGCGCATCGCGTACGCGCCCATCACCGCTGAATTACATCACCCAGAAATCGGGGGCGGGATTCCGGCGCCGGTCATCTCGAGGTGACAGAGTAGCCGCAGCTCAAGCCGCATCATCCCGCCCTCGGCCCCATCGCGCTCGCCGCGCCGCCCGGCGCAGGCGGTGCGCAATTATGAGCCGCCACTGCCCGTTAGAGGAAAAAGGAAAAGGAATCCTGCCAAACGATCGGTGGCGACTGGAGGCTGGCCGCCCTTACCCGGCACGACGGCGCCGTTATCGTCGAAGCCCCGGATCATGGCGTCCTGGGTGACGGACGCCATGAGGCGGCCGCCGGCGGTGAGCACCTGGCCCCGGACGTAGCTCGTGCCCGCGCCGGTTCCGCATTGCGCTACGTGTTGCTTCCGCGGGGGGTTTATGTTGCTTTTAGCCCGAGCATTAACTGGGCGAGTGCCGCATGCCGACTCCGGACGGGACGGGAACCCTGATGCCGGATGGGATGGCGCCCGAGCCCGACAGCAAGCTGGCCCCCGGCGGCACCTACGCCTACCGGGTATACGAGGCCTCCGGCACGGCCCAGTCGCCAGGGTCGGCGCTGGCTAGCGTCCGGCGGGGGCTCCGGCCCCGGTCCGCACCTCCGGCGGAGTCTGGAGCGCGTTCAAAGGGACCGTCGTGGTGGCGGCGTTGAGGCAATTGTGCGGGCGATGGACCACGGTGGCGGCGGCCGGCGCATACTGGAGATGATGAAGCCTGCCCGCGCCGCGACCCGGCGCCACCTGCCCACAAGTCCCTTCAAGCCGCCGCCACCCGCCCGGCCTGCGGAGCAGTTCGCCCCGCAAGACCAGGTGACACACGACACATACGGACTCGGCCGGGTTATCAGGGTCGAGGATGACACTGCCGTGGTCGTCGACTTCGGCACGCAGCAGGTGCGGATCGCGACGCCCTGCGCCAAGCTGAGCAAGCTCTGATACCGGCGGCGCCGCGAGGCCAGCGCGCGCCCCGAACCAGATCTTAGGTGTGCGGTTACCGGCACGCCCCCCGAGATTCGGGTAGGCTGCGAGACGCAGCTTCTGTGTACGTGCTTCATTACGCGCTCGCGGAGTTCTGCCGGGCTTCGCGCGGTGCGGGGCTCTGTGTATGCAAGGAGAAAAGCGCGTGGCGCAGGGAACAGTCAAGTGGTTCAACGCGGACAAGGGTTTCGGATTCATCAGCGTCGATGACGGCGGCAAGGACGTCTTCGTCCACTTCTCCGCGATCGAATCCAACGGCTACCGCAGCCTGGAGGAGAACCAGCGGGTCGAGTTCGACATCACGCAGGGCCAGAAGGGCCCGCAGGCCGAGCACGTCCGCGCGATCTGACTCTGATCACCGGGCAGCGCCACCGTGCGTCCGGGTCGGCTCTGACTGGCCCGGACGCACGGTGGCCTCTTTTTCCGCGGCCGGAGTTACCCGCCAGAGCGCGGGTGCGCCTTCGGGCCGGGCGGGCAACGCGTCCCGCGGGCATAGGCTGGTCCCGCGACTGCATCCCGCTGCCGGTGCCGCCGCTACGACGCCAGGGCCGCCAGGCCGGGCGCACAGCCGGCAGCGGCGGAGAGGATCCCGCAGATGACAGACGACGCGCTCGCCGTAGCAGTCTCCCCGGCCGGTGAGGAGGTCAGCGCGCTCCGCTGCCCGGAGTTCACCCGGACAGATCGCGGCTGGGAACGGTGTCACCGGGATGAGCACAGCCCAGATGCCCGGCATCACGTGCGTGACCGGTCGTGGTCGACATCCGGGAACACGCCGCGGTTGCAGCTCGGCGAGTCCTGCACGCAGGCGTGCACGTGGCCGGACCAGGTGCTGAAGTACCGCGGCAGGCTGGGCCGGCCGACCTGACGGCAGAGGCCAGCGTCCTCCGCGCCCGTGATCGAGCATGCTGCGGAGGCCTCTTCAGCGCCATCGGGGCGGGCGGCGACCCGCCAGCATCGGCCAGCAAGCCCAGGCGCGGCTGAGCAAGATCGGCATTAGGGTGGATCAGGAATCGGCTGTCTCGAGCGCCGTCGTGATGTCCTGGATCGCCTGTTGCTCGGCCGGGCTTATGGCCTGCCCGCCCTCCCGGTGGGCTTCGGCGACCTTGTCGGCGACAGTAAGCACGAAGCGCCGGTAGTCAGCGCGCTCCTCGGCGGTGGCCGAGTGCTCCAGCAGCATCGCCACTTCTCGAAGATGGCCGAGGCTCAGCTCCCTGAGCTCCTCGGGAGAGTGGAATTTCCCGTGCTCCATGCGAGGCTTCTCCGCGACGATCTCATCGAGAAGCTCACTTTCGCCGTGCTGGGCGCGCGCCTCGGCGTATGCCTTCGACATCGCCACCGTCTCCCGGAACGTCCCACCGTGCGACGCTGTGATGACCATCAGGCCGGCGGCTGGCGGTCCCTCAAGCACCGTCTCCCATTCGGCGGGTGAAAAGTCGGCCTTGGTCGTCATTGGACTCTCCTACGCTGAGTGCGGGTCCGGATCATGTAAGAGCCTCCCGCGGCTCGCGGCCGGGCGCCTCACCCTTAACGGGCGACGCCGGTTGCCTGCGCCGAGCTCCAGGCGCCTGACGAGGTTTCCTGCCGCAGGTGGTTGGCTGGTTTTCCGACGTCTGAGCGCACGGCAGGCCGGACACTCCCAGGCGTTGCCAGGCTGCATTCGCCGCTACGCGACCTTGCCAGGCGAGAATCCGTGGCGGAGGGTGGCGGGTCCAACTGTGGTGCCGATTCAATATGTGCGCCATAGTTGGCTTGTGACTGATTCATCGCGTTCGAGCGGTTCCGGGTTTGGTCGGCGCGCGATGATGCGCATCGTGCCGATGGCCACGACTGGCGGTGCCGCAGGCGGGTCCGTCCCGACGTTCCCGGGGGGCTTCAAGTCTCCCGGTTGTGAGGAGCGTCAACGGGTACCTCGGGTCGGCGTGCGCTTGCGCGCACTCAGAAGATCGTCATTTCGGCCGTTTCCGTGCCCTCCTTGGCCAGCCTGGAGTTGAACCGGAGAACAGCGAGTGATCACAACATTCAAGCTGACCCGTCCGCAACTGACCTTGGCTACCGCGACGCTGGTGAATACCATCGGCAACGGATCGTACCTGACCGCAGGCATCCTGTATTTTACTATGGTCCTGCACCTGCCTGTTTACCAGGTAGGCCTTGGCTTCAGCGCGGCCGGTATCATTTCACTCACAGCCGGAATTCCGGGAGGCCATCTAGCCGACCGGTATTCTCCTCGCGCGATATATGCCCTGACCCTGGCCGGGTGCGCGCTCGGTATGGCTGGCTTCTATTTTACGCGCAGCTTTCTAGCGTTTATCCTCGTCGCTTGCTTCACGAGCATTACGCAGACGGCTGGCCTCGCGGCGCGCGGCCCGATTATACGACGCCTCGGCGGGGGGCGCCCTCAGGAGCTCCGCGCTTACCTGCGGTCGGTAACCAACCTTGGCATAGCCTTGGGCGCTGTCGGCGCCGGAGTGGCGGTCGAGGTTAATTCCGCCCTGGCCTACAAGATCCTCATTGCCGGGAACGGCATCTCATTCGCGATGAGTGCCGCCATTGTCTGGTTCTTGCCCGGAATTAGGTCAGAGCCAGCGGTAAGCGGCCCCCGCTGGGTCGCACTTCGCGACTATCCGTACATTGCACTAACCCTGCTCGACGGCGTCCTGGCGATTCAAGGGCAAGTTCAGACCGTAGCCATACCCCTATGGCTGACCAGCTTCACGCGCGCCCCGCGCTGGATCCTCGCAGCTTCGGTGGTGATAAACACCGTCATAGTCGTCGTCCTTCAGGTCCGCGCAAGCAAGAAGATAGCCTCTGCGCACGAGGGTGGCCACGCTATGCGGCGAGCCGGCTTCACGCTGCTGATTTCTTGCGTCATAATCTCGGTGACCGGGCATCTCGCGGCGGTGGGCGCGGCAGCTCTTATCCTCGTGGCGGTTATCATCCAGACAGTGGGCGAGCTCTGGTATGCGGCAGGCGGGTTCGAACTGTCATTCGGCCTGGCCCCTGAGCATGCCCAGGGGCAGTATCTGGGCGTCTGGGGGATGGGTGCGGGGCTGGCGAATTCATTCGGCCCGGCACTACTCACAGCGCTATGCATCGGATGGGGGATAGCCGGCTGGGTCACCGTCGGCATCCTGTTCGCCGCCGCCGGGCTCCTGATGCCTCCGGCGGTCCGGTGGGCGGAGGCCACCCGGACCGGTTCGGATCAAGTCGCGATCTGACGGGCTACTCCAGCGACACCTGGTAATGCGGCGGCAAGGGATTACGGCAAGCACGGGTTACTGCTTGACCGAACGCCCGGAACCCGGGGAAGGTAGGCACGGCAGGCCCGCCGCATTGCGAGATCTCGGTGACTGGGGCCAGATGCCCGGCCGGTGACGAGCCGAACGGATACGAAGAAGGAAGAGGACCCCAGGCGATGGCGAACCTGCGCGTCACGACGAGCGGCGCGGATACCGGGGACGGCTCCGTGAGCCGCCCGTTCCGTACGATCAACCGCGCGGCGGAGCTCGCCCGGCCGGGCGACACCGTGATCGTCCACGGGGGTGAGTACCGGGAGTGGGTGCAGCCGCGGCGGGGCGGGCTGAGCGGCGCGCGGCGCATCACCTACCAGGCCGCCCCTGGTGAGCACGTCGTGATCAAGGGGTCCGAGCCGGTCACGGGATGGGAGCGGGACCCGGGCGCGGGCACCGCGGGCACGGTGTGGCGGGCTTCGGTGCCCAATGCGCTTTTTGGCGACTGGAACCCCTTCGCCGAGGAGCTCGCGGGCGACTGGTTCGCCGAGCCCGAGCTGCCGCTGCGCAAGCACCTCGGCGACGTCTACCTGAACGGGCTCAGCTTTTACGAGGTCGGCTCGCGGGACGAGCTGAGAGATCCGCCACTGCGCACCGAGGTCCTGGACCACTGGACGGGCGTGATGGACCGCGTGCGCGACCCCGAGCAGACCCGGCTCGTCTGGTACGCCGAGGTCGGCGAGGACACGACGACGATCTGGGCGAACTTCCAGGGCGCCGATCCGAACGCCGAGCTGGTGGAGGTCAACGTGCGCCGGTCGGTGTTCTCCCCCGCCGAGCACCACATCGACTACATCACGGTGCGTGGCTTCGAGCTCGCGCAGGCGGCGTGCCCGTGGGCTCCGCCCACCGCAGACCAGCCCGGGCTCATCGGGCCCAACTGGGCGAAAGGCTGGATCATCGAGGCCAACACGATCCCCGCCGCGAAGTGCTCGGCTGTCTCGCTCGGTAAGGAGGCCTCGACCGGCGACAATTACGCGGCGCTGCGCGGTGACAAGCCCGGCTACCAGTATCAGCTCGAGTCGGTGTTCGCCGCCCGCCAGATCGGCTGGGACCGCGAGCACGTCGGCTCGCACGTGATCCGGCGCAACACGATCTACAACTGCGGGCAAAACGGCATCGTCGGCCACCTGGGCTGCGTCTTCTCGACGATCGAGGACAACCACATCTACAACATCGCGATCAAGCGCGAGTTCTACGGTTACGAGATCGCGGCATCAAGCTGCACGCGGCGATCGATGTCGAGATCCGTCACAACCGCATCCACGATTGCACGCTGGGTACCTGGCTCGACTGGCAGGCGCAGGGCACGCGCGTCTCGCGCAACCTCTACTACCGCAACCGCCGGGACCTGTTCGTCGAGGTCAGCCACGGCCCCTACCTCGTCGAGCACAACGTGC
>JAICUO010000012.1 GCA_025935815.1 Streptosporangiaceae bacterium | reverse complement strand
TGGCCGACGGGCTGCTGTACGCCGGGGTGCGTCGCAGCCAGCGGCGGCGGCTGGCCGCCGAGGCGCTGGGCCGGGTCGGGCTGGCCCACCGGGCCGCCGCCCGGCCGACCCAGCTATCGGGAGGCGAGCGGCAACGGGTCGCGATCGCCCGGGCGATCGTCGGCCGGCCGCCGCTGCTGCTGGCCGACGAGCCGACCGGAAACCTCGACTCCGCGACCGGCGCCGCGATCTTGGCCCTGCTGGAAGAGCTCAACGCCGCGGGCACCACGGTCATCATCATCACCCACGACCACGCGGTCGCCGCCCGGACGCGGCGCCGCATCGAGATGCTCGACGGGCACATCATCCCCGACCCCGCGGCGGATCCCGGGGCCGCCGTCGGCGGCGGGCACCGGCCTGTTCAGGAGGGATCCTCATGACCATGACTTCCGGGCGCCCGGCCCGGACAGCCGCCTGGACGGCGCCGGTCCCGGCCCGGCTGCGGCCCGGTGACCTCGACGGGCTGGCCGCGGTCGGGCTGCGGACCCGCAAGCTGCGCGCCGGGCTGTCGGCGCTAGGGATCGCGATAGGAGTAGCGGCGATCGTCGCGGTCCTGGGCCTGGCCGCCTCCTCGTCCGCCGCGCTGCTGGCCGAGATTCAGCAGCTGGGCACCAACCTGCTGACCGTCAAGAACGGGCAGACCCTAGCCGGCCAGGCCGCCAAGCTGCCGACAGCAGCACCGGGAATGATCGCCCGGCTGCCCGGCGTCACCAGCGTGCAGGACACCGGCACGGTCAGCGGCATTAACGTCTACAAGTCCCCCTATGTCCCCGCGGTCAACACCAACGCCCTCGGCGTGGACGCCGCTACGCTGGGCTTGCCCGCCGCGGTGGGCACCTCGCTGGCGCAGGGTCGCTACCTGGACGCCGCCACCGAACGGGAACCCGTCACGGTGCTCGGCAGCACCGCCGCCCAACTGCTGGGCATCGACCGAGTCCATCCCGGGATGCGGATCTGGGTCAGCAATCAGTGGTTCTACGTCACCGGCATCCTCAACCATGCCGTGCTGGCGCCGGAGATAGACTCCGCGATCTTGATCGGGTTCCCCGCCGCCCAGCGATACCTGCACTTCGACGGGCACCCGTCGCAGATCTACGTCCGCACCGTCAACACCCTGGCCGCCACCACCGCCGTCCACGATGTGCTCGGATCCCAGGCCAACCCGGAAAACCCGAACGAGGTCAACGTCTCCCGGCCCTCGGACGCGCTGACCGCCCAGGCCGAAGCCAAGGGCGCCCTGGACACCCTGTTCCTCGGACTGGGCGCGATCGCCCTGCTGGTAGGCGCGATCGGAGTGGCCAACATCATGGTCATCTCCGTCCTGGAGCGCCGCCAGGAGATCGGGCTGCGCCGGGCGCTGGGCGCCACCAAAGGCCAGGTCCGCGTGCAGTTCCTGTCCGAGGCCATCTTGCTGTCCTTGGCCGGCGGCGCCGCCGGGGACGCCATCGGCGCCGCCGTCACCTTCTTCTACGCCCGCGGCCACCACGAGCTCCTCGTCATCCCGACCGAAGCCTGGGCCGGGGGACTGGCCGCCGCCATCGTCATTGGCGCCCTCGCCGGGTTGCTGCCCGCCATCCGCGCTGCCCGCCTGTCCCCCACCCGGGCGCTCTGGAGCATTTGACAGCCGCCGCGCCCTCGGCACCGCCCCGCCGACCCTGCTAGCACGACAACGGCGCCCCGATTCATGGCGGCTCCCAAATGCGCGGCACATCCGGGACTCGCCAGCCGGCCGCCCCCCCAGCCCCGGCCCGCCGCCAGTGCCGTTAGTTATGCCGCGTATCGCGGCATAACTCACGGCACTCGCGATGATCATGACGCGAGCGGCCGTCCCGCGACGTCACCGTGGCCCCGGATGCCCCCGCAGCATCGCCAGCAACAGATCGCCACGCGCCGTTGTAGTACTAGTGAGCAGCGACACGGGAGACCAGAAGGCTGATCAACTGCGGAATTCTGGAGCGCGGCGAAATCTATTATAGAACGCTGGCCACGGGTAAACTGGGCGGCGGCTCGCAAGTGCAATAGCAGCCTCCAATACTCGCCGGGGCCAATCGCGGCACCCGCCCCCTGTCCGCGAGGGTTGACTGGAAGACAGGCGGCTGGCCGCGATGTCCCATGATCATGATCGTTCCAGAAAGGATCTATGATCATGCTGATATGCGGAATCAAAATCTCTCATGACGCCGGGATTGCCGTTATCAACGATGGCGAGCTTCTCTGCAGCATTGAAATAGAGAAACTGGAGAACCGGCATCGTTACAGTTCGCTCGGCGACCTCGGCCGAGTCGCGCAGATCCTGAAGTCTGAGGGCCTCGATCCGGAGGACGTCGACCAGTTCGTCGTGGATGGCTGGTTCGTCCAGGGCGTGGACGACACTGAGGTCACCGACCCGGCCGTGCTCGCGGCCCGCGGCGGGGGCCGGCTGCCGATCCCGGTCGCGCCGTACCAGGACCGGCAAGGTGGCAGCCCGCTGGCCCGCTATTCCTTTGCCGATCACTCATTCAGCGCGTCCGCGGACGGCTACGCCAGCTATCACCATGTCAGCAACCATCTTCTGGGCGGCTATTGCTCCAGCCCGTTCGCGGCCCGCGGCGAGGACGCGCTCGTCTTGGTCTGGGATGGCGGAACCGTGCCCCGGCTGTACGCGGTCACGGCGGCGGCCGGGACGGTCCGGCCGCTGACTGACCTGCTGCCGATCACGGGCGACATGTTCGGTGAGTTCAGTTCCCACCTTGACCCGTTCTTCCGTGACACGGAGGGATTCACGCCCGACCAGATCATGCGGCATCATCTGTCCGTCGCCGGTAAGGCCATGGCGTACGCGGCACTCGGCCGGGCGGAGGAGGAGGCATACCCGGTCTTCGACGATGTGCTCGCTGAGTTCCCCTACTTTTCCGCGGAAAGCTCGAAGGCTGCCAGCGTGAAACTGATCGGCATGCTCGGCCGACGCGGGGAATTGCTGTCCGGGCTGTCCGACGCGGACCTGATCGCGACGTTCCAGGAGTACCTGGGCAACCGGTTGCTCGACAGCCTGACGTCTTGCCTGCGCGACCTCGGCCTGCCCGCCCCGCCTAACTTGGTCATGGCCGGCGGCTGTGCGCTCAACATCAAGTGGAACTCCCGGCTGCGGCACAGCGGCCTAGTCAGCGACATCTGGGTTCCGCCGTTCCCCAATGACTCCGGTGCGGCCATCGGCACCGCCGCGTGCGAGATGTTCCGCCGCGGCCGGCGCCAGGCGCTGGACTGGAACGTGTACAGCGGCCCGCAACTGACAGTCGGCGACATCCCGCCTGGCTGGCGAGTGCTCGGTTGCGGGGAGCGTGAGTTGGCCGGCCTGCTGCACGCCACCGGTGAGCCGGTAGTGGTGCTATCCGGACGGGCCGAGATCGGGCCGCGGGCCCTGGGCAACCGGAGCATCCTCGCTCCGGCCACCGACCCGGCGATGAAGGACCGGCTCAACGCCATCAAGGACCGGGCTCATTACCGGCCGGTCGCGCCCATCTGCCTGGCCTCCCGGGCAGCGGAGGTGTTCACGCCCGGCAACGCCGACCCGTACATGCTCTTCGAGCACCGACCCCGGCCTGGCTGGGCGGCGCGCATACCCGCCGTGCTCCACCTGGACGGCACGGCGCGACTGCAGACCATTGACGCGTCGTCCGGCAGCCCGGCCGGCCGGATACTCGAGTTCTACTCGGCGATCAGCGGCATACCAGTGCTGTGCAATACCAGCGCCAACTTCGGCGGATGCGGCTTCTTCCCCGATGTCGCCTCCGCCATCCAGTGGGGCCAGACGAACTACGTATGGTCGGATGACCGGCTCTACATCGCACCGGGGGTGGCCGAGCCGGAGCTTGGCGGCTGACCAGCCTATTCGGGACCTTATGCAGGAGCGCTAATGCCACGGGATCGACAGGCTGGTGTTATGTGTAGGCGGCGTTCTTTCACGGCCGACCACGATGCTCCGTAGTTTTCCCTTTATCTGTGACAGTTGTCAGAGCTGCCGCAGATGCCATCATGAGGGGCGCAGGTACTGCCCGGAAGGGGAAGTCGATGAGGATACTCCATGCTACAAGGGGCGCCGGAGAAGGTACTCTCGGCGTCGAAAAAGAGGTAGTGACCCTGGCCCTGGCGCAGCAGGCCCGTGGATCTGACGTCATGATAGCAATCGATCGCCTGGGTCTATTCACAGACATCTGCCAGCAGTACGGAGTGCCGGTGATCGTGCACGATCGCTTGCGGAGCCCATCGGAACTCCTGATAGCGATGACGCCGGAAGAGAATGCGGCACTAGAGGATACTGTGCAGATTTTCATCAAAGCCCTGGAAGGATTTAGCCCGGACATCATCCACTGCCATAGCCCGAGCACCGCACTGGTGGCGATCGGCGCGGCCAATCGGATGGACATCCCGTGCGTCTTCACCGGCGATGAGTGGACGGCCACAATCGTCGGCCGGAGAAGGGGGCTGCGGTTCGCCACGCTATGCCTCACCGCAAGCGATTACGAGGCCCTGCTAAAGAACGGCGTACCGGATGCCGATGTCTACTATGTCCCGAATGGAACCAGGGTTGCGCCGCCCGGGGAAGCGCGGCAGCCCAGTGCGGTCCAGTCCTCCAATCTCATAGTGGCCGGAAACCTGGAGACAAGGAAAGGGGTCGATCTTGCAGTTCTGGCGATGGTCGAATTGCGACGAAGGATCGGCGTGGCCTGCCCCTTCCTCGATATTTACGGCGACGGCCCCCGAAGGAAGCACCTCACCGAGATGGCTGCCGTACTTGGCCTGGCTGACATCGTGCGATTCCACGGATTCAAGGCCGGAGTCCTGGAGGAATGTTCCAGGCGGGACATCCTTGTCATGCCGTCACGGCACGAGTCCTCGCCGCTAGTCGTGTTGGAGGCGATGAGCCGGGGGATGCCTATCGTCGCCACGGAGGTCGGTGACGTGGCCACGATGCTTCCGGACTCGCGATACGGGCGCGTCATCCCACCGGATTCCGTGCTGGCCCTAGCCGACGCGATCGAGTCGCTCCTCGCGGACGTCGCCGACGGGCAGTTCAACCCGGACCTGCTCATTGAGCGACATAACTCGTTCTATTCGATCGAGAAATTTGCCGAGCGTACCGAGGCGGCGTACGAGCAGGTCATTCTCAGCCGCTCCGCAGTCGTCACCGGACCCCTGCAACCGCACCCGTGAGGGCCTTGGTATCTGCTATCGGTGTGCCGTCGCGACGGCAGATGGCCGGAAGCGGGGAACGGGCCTTTCCGGTTGCGGTTTCTCCGGGTTTAACTGATGCGGCGCCGTAGTTGAACGCCACAGTGTCCCCGAACCTGAGGCTCGTGCGCACCGTCAGCGGCCAGGCTGCCGCCCCCGCGGTGCGAAGGCCGCCTGCCCGTCCGCCGCATCCGTGCCTGTCAGCGAATGACACAGGACGCTAGACCGCTTCCTTGACGGACTTGCGAAGTGCGTCGAGGCCGAGTGCCATGTCCGCCTCGCTGATGTTGAGTGGCGGCATGAGCTTCACGACGTTGTTGTGGCGTCCGGACCGTTCGACCAGCAGCCTGTTCGTGAAGGCTCGCTCGCAGATGGACCGCGCGACATCCGTTTCCCGGCATACCAGCCCCCACGCCATGCCCCTGCCGCGCACCCCGCTCATGACATCGGGGTATTCGCCTGCCAGCGACCGGCTTTCTTCTTCTAGTCTCATTCCAGCGGCGCTCATGCCATCCAGGAAGGCTGTATCTTGCCAGAAATCAAGGGCCGCTGTGCCGGTTACGAACGACGGATTGCTACCGCGAAATGTTCCGGTATGCTCACCCGGGTTCCAGATATCCAGGTCCGGGCGCAATAGCGTGAGCGCCAGCGGAAGGCCGTACCCGCTGATCGACTTGGACAGGCAAACCATGTCAGGCAGGATGCCGCTCTGCTCGAAGCTGAAGAAGCTCCCGGTGCGGCCGCAGCCTACTTGGATGTCATCAACGATGAGCAATACGCCGCGGCTGCGGCACAGGCCGGCCAGGCCTTCTAGCCAGGAGGCGCGCGCCGCGGACAGTCCGCCTTCGCCCTGGACGGTCTCGAGGATGCACGCGGCGGGCAGCTCAGCGTCAGGCCCGGACAAGATTTCTTCCACCGATGCCAGGCAGTGCGACACCGTGGCGGACTCGTCATCGTAGCGGGCCACGATGGTGTGCGGGCACAATTGCGCCATCTCGCCTGCCGCGTGAGGGTTGAGCGCCAGAGCGCCCAGGGACATCCCATGGAAGCAATTCTCGAAGCTCAGGATGGGCCGCCGACCGGTATATTTCCGTGCCAGCTTGAGCGCGGCTTCCACGGCAGTCGTGCCAGATGGGCCGGAGAACTGAATTCGCATGTCCAACCCGCGCGGGGCCATGATTTTCTGGTGGAAAGCTTGCAGGAAATCTCGTTTCGAGGTCGTATGCATGTCCAGGCTCTGCACGATGGAGTCCTCTTGCAAGTAGCGCAGCAGTGCCTGCTTGAGATGCGGGTTGTTGTGCCCGTAGTTGAGCGACCCAGCGCCGGCGAAAAAATCAATGTATTCCACGCCGTACTCGTCGCGGATCCTGCTTCCGCGAGCTGTTGAAAAGACGGTCGGCCACTGCCTGCAATAGATGCGCACCTGAGACTCGAGGTCCTCGAATACGGAAGTCCCATCCTGCATGATCGCTCCCTCATCAGGTGGTTCTAGCATGACAGGTTCACCACGCTAGCAAGTTAACGGGGGAGCGCAAGCGTACGCTGCTGTCTCATCGCGAATTTGACTCATGGTAGCCGCGAAGGCAGGATAGGAGACTGCGGGCAACCTGGCGTGGCAATAAGCACGAAGCCTGCGGCCGCGCTTACCACGGTATCGATATTCCAGGTTTGGAGCATACGCGTGACCGACTCTTCGCCGAGGATCGAATCAGTTATTCCTCATGTAACGTCTCGCGTCTGGCAGCTGGCCACTACCGAGCCCGACCGGGTCGCGGTCACCGACCGGGGCGGGGATAGGAGCTATTCGGAGCTTGCCGCCCAGGCGGGAGTCATCGCCGCCCGCCTGCGCGGGCTCGGTGCGCAACGTGGTGACGTGGTCGCGATACTCGCTGAGCGGAGCGCGGCGCTCATCAGCGGGGTTCTCGGGGTGCTAGCGGCGGGTGCGGCATATTTCCCGCTCGATTGCCACGCGCCGGTTGGCCGCAACCGCGCGCTGCTGGAAACCGCCCGAATCCGGCACGTCCTGGTGGCACCAGATCTGCTTGAAATGGCGGCCCGGCTGACCGAGGGCGCGCGCATCCCGGCGCATACGATCCTGCTCACAGACGGCGCCGGGCAAGCGGCCGGCCTGGTTCCCGTGACTCCCGCCGACCGCGATCTCGCGTACGTCATCTTCACCTCGGGTTCCACCGGAGTCCCGAAGGGAGCGATGGTGGAGTGGCGCGGGCTGCACAATCACCTGATCGCGATGATCGATGAACTCCGACTGGGCGGCGATGACCGGATCGCGTTCACCGCCCCGCTGACCTTCGACATCTCGGTCTGGCAGATGCTGACGCCCCTGCTGGCCGGCGCCCGGGTGTGCGTCTTCGACCAGGACACGGTACGCGACCCTGAGGCGCTAGGCCGCCAGCTCGCCGCCGACCAGGTCTCGGTCCTGCAGCTGGTGCCGTCACTGCTGACGGCGTGCCTTGACCTGTGGGACGTACGGGGCGTGACTCCCGCGGTGGGCGGCCAGCTGCGCTGGCTGATCGTCACTGGAGAGGAACTGCGGGCCGCCCTCGGCCGGCGATGGCTAGCCAAGTTTCCCGGAATCCCGCTGGTCAATGCCTACGGGCCGGCGGAGTGCGCGGACGATGTCACGCTGGCCGCCATCAGCGACCCTGCCGAACTGAGCGGCGACCGAGTCCCCCTGGGTGACCCGGTCATGGGCAACCGGCTGTACGTCCTCGACGCGTTGCTCTCCACGGTCCCCCCGGGGGAAAGCGGTGAGCTCTACGTGGCGGGACTGGGGGTGGGCCGCGGGTACCTGGGCAATCCGGGGCAGACCGCGGAGCGATTCATCGCGTGCCCGTTCGGCGCCGTCGGCGAGCGGATGTACCGTACTGGCGACATGGTGCGCCGCCGCGACGACGGTGCGCTGGAGTTCGCTGGTCGCGTCGATGAGCAGGTGAAGGTGCGCGGCTACCGGGTAGAACTGGCCGAGGTGGAGGCCGCGCTGGCTCGCCAGCGGGGTGTGGCCCAGGCGGCCGCCGCGCTGCGGCCTGCCAACGGTACCGGCGGTCGCCTGATCGGGTACGTGACGGCGGCACCGGGCGCCACGCTCGACCCTGCTGTGATCCGGGCCGGGGTAGCGGCGCTGCTTCCCGAGTACATGGTGCCGGACGTGATAGCGATGCTTCCGGCCTTGCCACTTAACGCTAACGGCAAGCTGGACCGGCGCGCCCTGCCCGCGCCGGGCGCGGGCGCGGCCCGGCGCGGGCGCGGGCGCGGGTAACGCCCGCGGGCCGGGAGAGAATCTTTGAAGGGTCGTGAGTCATTTTCGGGACTATGGGGCGATTATGGCACCTGAAATGACTCACGATCATGGGACGTGCGCCCCGGCCGGAGCCGACGGGCGGACGAAATGCCCGATCTGATACCTGGAATCTGCCAAGTAATAAACCAATCGAGACCGATATATCGAGCGGTCACTTAACGCGAGCAGTCGTTTGACTGCGGCACTTCTTCGGTTGAACGCTCCCTCTGCATTAAAGCATGGCACCCGAATATTGGATAGAATACCGATGCCGCTGGAACCCGCCTCTCGACATGGCGTGACCAGCCTTGACGGACACCGAGGCGAACGGCCATGCTAGGGGCGGCTCAGCCAGACAGCTGCGACGATCAGGAGATCGGGTCGTTCATAATGGATGTTACTTCGATCCCGCATCGGATTTCGCTGCCCGTCGGGAACACTCCGATCGTCCAGCTTGACCTCAATGTAAATGGCGTTGAACGCCTGCTGGGACTCAAGCTCGAGGCGTATAACCCGTGCGGTTCCCTTAAGGACCGGGTAGCTCAAGGCCTCATCGACGAGGTAGCGGACCAGGTGCACCGGGAAGTCGGCATCATTGAATCCACGTCCGGCAATCTCGGAGTGGCTATGGCGGCCATATGCAATCAACGGGGCATCAACTTCAATGCCGTCGTCGACCCGCATGCCAGCCCCCTGCTCATCGAGCGGATGCGCCGACTTGGCTCAGTAGTTACGATCATAGATGAGCCCGATCCAAGCGGGGGCTACCTCATGAATCGTTTGCAGTACGTGCGAGGCCAGCTCGCTGCCCGGCCCGGCTTGGTCTGGACCAATCAGTATGAGAGCGACGAGAATCCAAAGGCGCATTCCCTGAGCACCGCGCCAGAGCTGCTGCGGCAGGTCTCCGGGTCGACCACCGTCTTTGTTCCTGTCTCTACCGGCGGTACGCTGGCTGGTTTCAGCCGTTTCGCCGAAGCGAAGAACCTGGCATGGAGGCTTATCGGGGTTGACGTGGCCGGTTCCGCCGCGCTCGGCGCGACCGCAGGACCGCGGGTCCTATCGGGAATAGGCGCCAGCCGGCCCTCCTATTTCCTGAACCTGGACAAGGTGGAGTCCGTGTACGTCCACGCCGCCGAGGCCATCTCGGCCTGCATGTGGCTCGCCGACTGCGCGGGAGTAGACGTGGGCGGGAGCTCCGGTGCCACCGTCGCCGCCGCCCTGCGCGTGCTCAGGAGCGATCCGCAGCTGTGCGACCTGGTCTGCATCTGCCCAGACGGCGCCGACCGGTACCTGACCACCATTTATCAGTTGGATTGGCGCGAGGCCCATGGCGTAACCAGCGTGCAGGTCGCTAAGGGCATCGAGCTGCTGAACGTCCGCTACATCGCCTGACAGCGAAGGAGGGTTCATGGCCGAACCCGAAATGCGCGTTCTTGACCGCGGTGTTGTCGAGCGGTGCGTAGCGGCGTTCGACCCGCTGGACGTCGTCGAGTCCGCGCTGCGAAGCCATGCGGCCGGAAGCGCGGTGCTCCCGGCCGAGGCGTACCTGGAGTGGAGCAACCACGCCGGCGCCCATTGCCGGTCCGTCGCCATGCCCGGCGGTGTACCGGGGCGAGACGGGCTCGTCTACGGGGTGAAGATCATCAACGCGGCGGTCAGCAACCCCAGCGCGGGGATGGAGCGCGCCGGCGGCGTCACCATGCTCTTCGATCCCGGCACGGCACGCCCTTACCTCATGGCCGATGCCGGTTACCTGAGCGCGCTGAGGACTGCCGCGTACACGTTGCTGAGCGTCCGGCACCTAGGCCCGCAAGCGCGCGAATCCATATCGCTGATAGGCTGCGGCGCGCTCGCCAGGGAGCATCTTCGCCTCTTTGCGCGCTATGACCCCTCAATAACCGTCGCCTATATCTACGACCTCGATCCAAGCCGGATCCGGGGACTGGCCGACTGGGCCGCACTGAACACCCCGGGGATTACCATCGTGTCGTGTCATTCCGCGGCTGAGGCAGTAGCCGCGAGCGCCGTGGTCATCACGCTGACCACATCCCGGAAGCCGTACATCGAGCGTGACTGGCTCCGGCCAGGGTGCTTCGTAGGGCATGTATCTCTCGACGACCTCACGGAAAACGTCTTCCTGGAAGCCGAGGCGGTGTTCGTGGATGACGCTACCCTGGTCAGGGACAATCCTCGGCGCATTCTCGGCAGGCTGATGGCCGAAGATAAGATCCGTGCAGCCGCCGGCACCCTCGGCGAGGTTCTCGTCGGCACCCGGCAGGCCATCCGTCCCCATAACGGGGTGGTGATCAGCAACCCGTTCGGTATGTCGATCCTCGACATCGCCCTGTTGGAACAAGTGGCGCGGACGGCGGAGGAAACGCGACTCGGCAGCCTGCTGCGGGTCTTTGGGTTATGCGAGGATCGATGGCAACCCACGAACGCGGGCTTTTCACACTGTCCGACCTGAAGACGACCGAACTGGAATCCCTCATAGCCCGATCATGCGAGCTCTTCACGGACCGGTGCGCCCACACACTGCCGCTCAACGGCAAGATCGTAGGAATCCTCTTCGCCAAGACGTCGACACGGACCAGGACCGCCTTCACCGTGGGCACGATCAGGCTTGGCGGCGTCCCCATCACGTACGGGCCTCACGACCTGCAGACCAACACGGGCGAATCCGTGCAGGATACCGGCCGTGTCCTGGGCCGCATGCTCGATGCGGTCGTCGTGCGGACCGCGGGTCCGGTGGCCGAAATGAGGGAGCTCTCCAGGCAAGGAGGGCTGCCCGTCATCAATGCCATGGCTGCCGAGGAGCATCCGACTCAGGGTGTGTGTGACCTAGCCGTCATGCTCATGGAGTTCGGCTCGTTGCGGGGCCTTTCCGTCCTCTACGTGGGGGAGGGCAACAACACCGCGGCTGCGTTGGCCCATGGCCTGTCCCGCATGCCGCTATGCGACGTCACCTTCGCCACACCGCCCGGATACGGGGTCAGCCCCGCGATCCTCGGCAACGCCAAGAAGTGGGCAGCGGAGGGCGGCGGAAGCGTCACCCAGGTCCATGACCTGGACGATCTGCCCGGTAGCGTGGACGTCGTCTACACGACGCGCTGGGAGACCACCGGCACCGTCAAGGACGATCCCGGCTGGCGGGAGAAGTTCCGGGATTTCTACGTCGACGAACGCTTGCTGCGCCGCTGGCCGACCGCCAAGCTGATGCACGATCTGCCTGCCCACCGCGGGCAAGAGGTATCGGGAGCGGTTCTCGAGGGGCCGCGGTCCCTAGCCTGGAGCCAGGCCGAGATGAAGCTGACGAGCGCCATGGCGATACTCGAATGGGCGGCCGGGGATGATCGCGGGCGCCCGCGGGCTTGAGCCGGTAAGCCCGGCGCCGCGTGCCGCCCGCGCCCTTGGCTCGACCGGCACAGTCGAGCCGCGAGGGCCGTGCCCGCCGGGCACGGCCCTCGCGGTGCCGTCACTCAGCCACCACCGCGGCCTTTTCCTCGAGCGCTAGCCGACCGGTGCCCTTGAGCGTCGCCAGGTCGATGTCGGCGATGCAGCGTACCGGATCGTCGTTCAGGACCAGATGGCCCTCGACGTGGACGGTGCCGGTGCCTTCATCGAATTTCGCCTTGCTGAGATCGGTCGCGGCGCGGTCCAGCGGGAAGCCCAGCTCGGTGCCGCCTCGCGTTTGGGTGAATTTGACCAGCACGTATCCCATCTCGCCGGTCCGGTTGCGGAGTTCCTCCACTGTGGGGTCCGCTCCGCCCATAACCACCGGCTGCTCGATGGTCAATCGCTCGGTCAATTCATTCATGGCTAACCTCCAGTGGCGACGTCATTGCGACATAATTTACAGAGCACCTTTGGCCGTCGGCAATGGTGCTCTCCTGGCAATTTCATCGCTCCGGTCAGCGAGTGCCCGCGACGGGTCTATTATCCGCGCCCGCCCGTCCAGTTCCCGGGCGAACTCCTGCCACATCTTCGCGTACTGGCGGGCGAGCTGCACGACGATGCCGACGCAATGCGGCGGCACGGACGCGGCAACGTCTGGCAACTGCTCCGTGCCGACCGCGTTGACGTGCAGCAGCCGCAGCATCCCCTTGCCGCGCTCGTTGTTGCGCAGTGACGGGTCGCGCAGCAGCTTTTCCACCGCGGCGGCCGGATTTGGCGGCAGCGCTGCCCGCGAGCTGAAGCGAATGGGCTGGACGAGTGCGCCATCACTGCCAGCGCCCGCCTCGGCGCCGTTACCGCTGGCACCTTTAAGGGCGGCGCTCGCAGCGGGCTTCGCGGGCACGGGCGGCTCGCCGCGCTCGAGGCGCTTGCGCACGTCGAGAACCGTCGCCGGGGATATGCCCGCGGCGCGTGCCACGTCCCGCAACGATGCGTCCGGCTGCTGCGCTAGGAGTTCCGCGGCCCGCCGTCGGCCTATGCCGCTGTCTAGCGGGCGGACTTTGCCGTCCCGGCCGACCCGTGCGTTCGACTGCGGTACTTCTTCGCTTGAACTTCTCCTGATGGCCGCCACGGTCTTCGCCGCCAGGCCAACCGAATGGCCAATCGCCCGATCAGACATGTGAGGGTGCGATGCGATGATCCGCTCTGCCGCGGCGCGGCGATCGGCCTGGGACAACGGCAGGCCGTGGGCGACGTTCTCCTGGACCGCCCGGAGGAAGACGTCAGCCTCGCCCCCGTCGAAGAACCTGACGTTGATAGTCTCTCGTCCCTGCAAGGACGCCGCCATCAGGCGGTGCATCCCGTCGATCACCCGCATGGTGTGCCTGTCCACCAGGATCGGCGGCAACGACGTCTCCATCTCAGCGAGCCGCGCGATGTGCGCCTTGTCCTCTCCGTTGAGCCGCGGTGAGTCGGCCGGGCGAAGCGAGAGCACGGGAACGGCTACCACGCCGGCGACATCGGTAGCCGGCGTGGCCGGGCTGTGGGGGCTTGGACGGGAGGAGGCCATGCGCCCTAGTCGCTGGGGCGCGGGTTCACTTGGCTGTTCCACGGCAGCTTTCCTTCGCATGGTCCGGTCGAACACCACTGTTACAAGTTGACCCAACCAGACGGCTCTGGCGGTCGGCTGACACCGGATTGCCGTACCCGCCGGCCGGTCCCGCGGCTGTCTTCCCTCTTCACGCCCGTGCTGCCGTGCGATGATGGACTTCCGAGGTACCGCAGTTGCAGTACTGAGGCTGCCCTTACCTCTCCCGTGTCCTCATTCCGGTGCGGTTCCGCCACCTTCGCCTAGAACCCAGCCGCACGCGGCGCCGGTGGGGCTTCTTGCTCATGCCCGCCATGACCGGACGTGCTTCTCCCGAGCGGGTCCCAGATGTTGAATTTTCTTCAAAGCGTCCCCGCCGGCCGGACTTCTTGTGGGCGCCATGGTGTTTCCAGCAAGGAAAGTGTGATACGTGACCGCTGTTGCTGCCATGCTGTGCGCGTCCGGTGACTACTGATCAGTACGAGAAAATCATCTTGTACGTTGCTGCGGAAAATTGTTACGATGCATCGTCTCATAATCGCATATACCTCGGGTCGTAACATATACGCATGTATTAACACGATGGGACGGGGAGACTAGTAATGGGGCACGGAGTGGGGCCTGCCTCCCGGTTTGGATCCTTGGTGCGTACGCACCGTCGTGAGGCGGGACTAACCCAACGGGAACTGGCTGCGAAGGCGGGGCTTAGCGTCGCCGCGCTGCGCGACTTCGAACAATCCAGACGTCGGCCGCGACCGCATTCGCTGGCCGCGCTGGCCTGCGCTCTCGGCCTTGACCCTGGTCAGGCCGCCAGCCTGGCCGGCGCCGCCGCGATACCGCTGCGCTCCGAGGCCGTGCCGTCACCGCGGGTCCCGCGTGATGACTCAAGGTTCGCGCGGCCAGCACCCTCGTCCCGACGCTGTACGGGACTGTGGCTGTCGGCGCTGGGGCCGCTCGAGGCCTGGGGGGACGGAGCGCCGCTGCCCCTCGGGCCTCCCACGCGGCGCGCGGCGCTCGCGCTGCTCCTGATGGACCCCGGCGGGCTGGTGCGCCGGGACACGATCATTGACATCCTGTGGGGGGATTCACCGCCCCGCACCGCCGTCGGCCTGCTGCAAGCGCATGTGAGCAGGCTCCGCAGGCTCCTAAGCCCTCATACTCGTCCTGGAGGCAGTGAGGGGGTGATCGATTCGGTCAGGGGCGCCTATCGGCTGAGCCTTTCCGCCGACGAGGTGGATCTGCTGGCCTTCAGGGATCTTGCCGCCCGGGCCGCCGCGGCCCGGGCCGGTGGTGACGATATGACCGCCGTGGAGTGCTATGAGCATGCGGTAGGCCTGTGGCGCGGCGAGCCGCTCGCTGACGTGGACGTGCTGGGCGGCCACCCGGCCATCACCGCGCTGGGGCAGGAACTGGCGGGCGTGCTGCTGCGCTATGCCGAGGTTGCCTGCGCCCTGGGCCAGTACGACCGGGTGCTACCGCGCTTGCAGGCGCTGGCTGATGCCGAGCCACTCAACGAGCCGGCGCATGCCCGCCTGATGATAGCGCTGGCCGGCTCCGGGCAGCAGGCGGCCGCCATCCGGGTCCACGAGGACGTGCGGACGCGCCTGGACCGCGAGCTAGGACTGTACCCGGGCGAAGAGCTCGCCGAGGCGTACGTGCGGGTGCTGCGGCAAGACATCGGCGCCCGGAGGCGACGGCGGGCGCCTGCCCGCCCCCCGGCGCCTCCCGCCACCGTGGACATGGTGCCAAGGCAGCTTCCCGCTGCACCCCGATGCTTCGCCGGCCGCCGCGGCGAGCTGGCCGTGCTCTCCGCGCTGGTGGAAAAGGCCCCCGGGGAAGCGCGCGGTGTGGTCGTCGCCGCGCTGACCGGCATGGCCGGGATCGGGAAGACCGCGCTGGCCGTGCACTGGGCACACCAGGTCGCCGGCCAGTTCCCCGACGGGCAGCTGTTCGTGAACCTGCGCGGCTCCTGCCCGTCGGGTACACCGGTCATGCCGACGGACGCGGTGCGCGGCTTCCTGAGCGCGCTCGGCGTCCCGCCTGCGCGGATCCCGCCGGACACCGACGGGCAGGCTGCCCTGTACCGCAGCCTGCTGGCCGACCGGCGCATGCTGATCGTGCTGGACAACGCCCAGGACGCCGGACAGGTCCGTCCGCTGCTGCCGGGATCACCGGGGTGCCTGGTGCTGGTCACCAGCCGGAACCGGCTCACCGGGCTGGCCGCCGCGGAGGGCGCGCACCTGATCACCCAGGGCGTGCTGACGGAGGCCGTCTCGCGCGAGCTGCTGACATTGCACCTGGGCGGCGAACGAGTGGCGGCCGGGCCGGGGGCGGTCAGCGAGCTGATCGCGCTGTGCGGTGGCCTCCCGCTAGCCCTGTGCGACGTCGCCGCCCGCGCCGTGGCGCGCCCCCGCCTGCCGCTGGCGGCGCTCGCGGCCGAGATGCGGGACGTGCGCAGGAGGCTGGACGTCCTGGAGACGGGGGAGTCGGCCACCAGCGTCCGGATGGTTTTCTCCTGGTCGCGGGCAAAGCTGGGGGATCGCGCATCGCGGATGTTCCGCCTACTGGGAATTCACCCGGGACCGGACATCACTGGCTCAGCGGCGGCCAGCCTCGCGGGGCTGCCGCGCGAGCAGGCGTGCCTGGCGCTGGCCGAGTTGTGCGATGAGCACCTGCTCACCGAATACGTTCCCGGTCGCTACCTCTGTCATGACCTGCTGCGCTCCTACGCCGTGGAGGAAGTCATGACCCGCGAGAGCGAAGCCGGCCGGCGGGCCGCGGCGCACCGCATGCTCGATTACTACCTGCACGCTGCCAGCCTGGCCTCGAGCTTCCTTTACCCCTACCACGGCCAGGTCACGCGGCCCCGGCCGCAGGCCGGCGTCACGCTAGAGGACATCGACGACCCCGCGCAAGCGGCCGAGTGGTTTGAGAACGAGCAGCATGTCCTGCTGGCCGTCATCGGCCAGGCCGCCGAGAGCGGTTACGCTCCGTACGCCTGGGAGCTGCCCTCGGTCGCCGGGTGGTATTTCCAGGGCAGATCCTGCTGGCAACGGCTCGCGGCGGCCCAGGAATCCGCGCTGGCGCTCGCCGCCAGGCTAGGTGACCTCGCGGGGCTGGCGACCGCCCGCCAGCATGTGGGCTGGCTAAGGTTCCTGCTCGGCGACATCACCAGCGCCGCTCATCACCTGGACGAAGCCATTAAGCTGGCCGCGCAGCTCGGCGACGAGCGACTCCGCGCGCTGGCGGGTCTTAGCCGCGCCTATGTCCTGCAAGAACAAAATCGCATTCTGGAGGCGATAGCGCAGGCAAGGCAAGCGCAGCGGCTCTACCATGCCGTCGGAGACCTGCCCGGCGAGGGCCGAGCCCTGTACGCGATCGGCTGGTATCTCATCCAGCTTGGCGATCATAAGCAAGCGATACTTTTCAGCAGCCGCGCGCTCAACGTTTGCCATGAGTACCTCCGGGCTGCTGGCTTATCACAGTGGGCACGCCTTTCGTTCTGGCTAACTAGCGATAGTCAGCAGTTGAACACCTGCCAGTGATGACAATTATTCGCTAGATTTTGAATTGCAGCCACTCCGGCGCCTTCCGTCCAGGGGATGCGTCGTGGGGAGGTGGCTGCGCTATCATTATGCCGATGATAGAGCGGATTCTTCCTTCGCAAGTTGCCGCGGTTGAGTCATTCGGCGACGATCCTGCTGCCGAGTTCATTCCGCAAGAATGCGCTGTCATCGCGCGGGCCGCGGAAAGCCGAAGGCGAGAATTCGCCACCGCGCGGGCATGCGCCCGTGCGGCGCTGGCCCGGCTGGGCCGGCCGGCGGCCGCCGTGCCACGCGGTCCCGGCGGCGCCCCGCAATGGCCAGCAGGGGTAACCGGCAGCATCACGCACTGCGCGGGATACCGCGCAGCCGCGGTCGGGCTGACGGCGGATGTCGCATCGCTGGGGGTAGATGCGGAGCCTAACGAGGCCCTTCCCGATCACGGGATGCTCGAGTTGGTGGCTCTATACGAGGAACGTGTCCGGCTTGGTGAACTTGCCGCCGAGATGCCGGGAATCTGCTGGGACCGGTTGCTTTTCAGCGCGAAGGAATCCACCTACAAGACGTGGTTCCCGCTGGCCCGGTCCTGGCTGGGATTCGAGTCGGCGGATATCATCATCGATCCGCATGAAGGAACGTTCACCGCGCGCCTGCTCGTGCCGGGTCCGCTCGTCAACGAATCACCGCTAACCCAGCTGAACGGGCGGTGGCTAGCCCATCAGGGATTCCTGGTTACCGCCGTTGTGCTGCCGGCTGCATGATTCGTGGCTGCGGCCGGGAGGATTTGCCGGAGGGCGCGCGGCCGTTCCGGGTTAACGTCGAGTTCTTCTGGATATCCCAGGGAGACCTCTTCGAATCGCACGCCGTCCTGCCAGGTGGTACCCGGCATGTGCAGGTGCCCGTATACGACGGCGCGGGCGCCGAAGCGCACGTGCCAGTCAGCGGTGCGCTCGGTGCCGCACCACTGCGCGAACTCCGGGTATTTCAGGGCCCGCGTTGGCTCGCGGGTTAGCGGGAAGTGGCTGACCAGCAAGGTGGGGGTATCCGGTGGAAGCCCCGCCAGCCGGCGCTCGGTCACCGTGAGGCGTGCGTGGCACCAGGCGTCCCTGCTCGGATACGGATCGGGATGGAGCACGGCTTCGTCGGAGCAGACGATGCCCGTCTCGTAGGCCAGGGCGAGGGCCTCATCCTTCGAGGTGGTGCCATCGGGGAGGAAACTGTAGTCGTACAGCACGAACAGCGGCACGATGACCAGCGGCCCCTCGGCGCCTCGCCATACCGGGAACGGGTCCTCCGGCGTGATCACGCCGATTCTGCGGCACATCGCCACCAGGTACTGGTACCGGGCTTCACCGCGCACCTGGACCGGGTCCGTGCGCAGCGACCACAGCTCGTGGTTGCCGGGAACCCAGACCACGGTCGCGAATCGCGCGCGCAGCGCGCGCAGCGCCCACTCGATGTCGGCCGCCTTTTCGGCCACGTCCCCGGCGACCAGCAGCCAGTCGTGCGGAGAGGCTGGCAGGTTCGCGATGAACTCGCGGTTGGCCGGGAACGTGACGTGCAGGTCGCTGACGGCAAGCAGCCGGGCCGACCGGTAGGCGCTCAGTCAGCCTCCCCGCCGTCCGCGCCACCTTCATCTTGCGGCGCCGCGACGGCTGCCTGATCGTCGGCGCGGGAGGGCTCGTCGCTGGCGGCTTCCTGCCCGCTTCCCGCGGCGGCCTCCTCCTCGGTGAGCGAGATGAGCAGGCTGTTGAGCCGCTGGACGAACGTGGTGGGGTCCTCGATCCGGGCGCCGAGGGTGAGCACGGCCTGGTTGAACAGGACCTGCGCCCACTCGCCAATGTGCTTGCCATCCTGGCTGCGGTTGAGCCTTTGAATGAGCGGATGCTGCGGGTTGAGCTCGAGCACCGCCTGGCGCGGCAGGCCGGTTCCGCGCAGCCGCTGCATCAGGTTGATGTCGATTTCCGGCTCGTTGCTGATGATGCAGGCCGGCGAGGTAGTGAGCCGGGTGGACAGCCGCACGTCCCAGGCCTGACCGGCGAGGTAGGCCTTCAGCTTGCCCAGCAGGTCCGCGTACTCGGCGTCGGCCTGCTCCTTGGCCTGCCTTTCCTCTTCATCCGCGAGCGCGCCGAGGTCCCCGGCCCCCTGGGCCACGGACTGCAGCTTCTTGCCGTCGAACTCCCGCAGGCTGGACACCACCCAGTTGTCGACCCCCTGCCCGAGCAGCAGCACCTCCACGCCCTTGGTCCGGAACGCCTCCAGGTGCGGGCTGGACTTGGCCGCGGCCAGCGACGGAGCCAGCAGGTAGTAGATGTCGCTCTGGCCTTCCTTCATCCGCGCGACGTAGTCGGCCAGCGAGGCATCCGGGTCGTCGGTGGCGGACTTGGTGGTGGTGAACCGCAGCAGCTTGGCGATCTCATCCCGGTTGGAGTAGTCGTCGGCGATGCCCTCCTTGAGGGTCATGCCGAACTCCTTCCAGAACGTCGCGTACTTCTCCGGTTCGCTGTCGGCAAGCTCGGCGAGCCGCCGCAGCACCTTCTTCACCGCGTTCGTCTTGATGTTGTCGACCGCCCGGCTGCCTTGCAGGATCTCGCGGGAGACATTCAGCGGCAGGTCGGAGGAGTCGATGACGCCGCGGATGAACCGCAGGTACCTCGGCAGGATCTGCCCGGTGTCCTCCATGATGAACACCCGCTGGACGTGCAGCCGCACCCCGCGGCGGGCCTCGGTCACCCACAGGTCATAGGGCGCGCTGGCCGGGATGAACAGCAGCAGCGTGTACTCGTAGGTCCCCTCGATCCTGGCGTGCACCCAGGCCAGTGGATCGGTGAACTCCCCGGCAATGTGCTGGTAGAAGTCGCTGTAGTCCTTGTCGGTGAGGTCGGCCTTGGGGCGGGCCCACAGCGCCGACGCCCGGTTGACGGTCACGTCTGGCTTCGGCTGGGACTCTTCTTCCTCGGCCTTGTCTTCGGGCTCGCCGGGCATCAGGATCGGCACGCTGATGTGGTCGGAGTACTTCCCGATGATCGACCGCAGCCGCCATCCGTTCAGCAGGTCATCCTCGCCCTCGCGCAGGTGCAGCACGATCGTGGTGCCGCGGTCGGGCCACTCGATCGTCTCCAGCGTGTACTCGCCCCGGCCGTCCGACTCCCACCGCACCCCCTCGCCGGGCGCCAGGCCGGCCCGCCGGGTGGTCAGCACCACCTTCTCGGCGACGATGAACGAGGAGTAGAAGCCCACCCCGAATTGGCCGATCATGGCCGCGTCCTTGCGCTGGTCCCCGGTCAGCGACCGCAGGAACTCGCGGGTCCCGGATTTGGCGATCGTGCCAATGTTGGCGATCACCTCATCGCGGCTCATGCCGATGCCGTTGTCCGTGATGGTGATCGTGCCGGCGTCCTTGTCGAAGCCGACCCGGATCTTCAGCGGACCCTCCGCCTCGGGAATCTCCGCGCGCGTCAGGAGCTCCAGGCGCAGCCGGTCGATCGCATCCGATGCATTCGAGATCAGCTCACGCAGGAAGATCTCCTTATTGCTGTACAGAGAATTGACCATCAGGTCCAGGATCTGTACCGCCTCAGCCTGAAAACTGAATACTTCCTGGTCCAGATCTTCCGTCCGCACTGCCATCCGACGCCTCCGATCCCCGGTGAATAGCCTGCACGAAGTCCCGTCGCTGGCGAAATCTGGCTTGTGCGCCCATCAGCCGACAACGAGACCCGCGGCGCCTAGCGTAACCCGCGTTGCGGCCCGCCCACTAGCTCCGCGCCTCCGCCGTTACGTGAGTAGCCAAAGTGGCCATCCATCTTGCCCTGGCCGGGGCCTGCTGATATGATCCAGCGCTGCCGAGCGCCCCTTATGGGCGAATCTTGAGCAATTGCCAGCGAGCCCGGGTAAGCGATACACCAGATTCGGTCGGCACCTGGTTAAGGAGCTTCCGGGATGAGCGTCTTCAGCGAGCGCACGGAAATGCTGCTCCCAGAGCCTGCTCGTGCGCTCGGCGCGCTGCTGGGCGTATCCGTACCGGACCTGGGCCAGGGCGAGGGACTGCCGCTACTGTGGCATTGGGTCTACTTGCTTGACCGGCCCGCGCAAGCTGACCTCGGGCCGGACGGGTACCCGCTCCGCGGGTCGATTGCCGCTTTCCCCGGGCTGGGCCGCCGGAGGATGTGGGGCGGCGGCCGCATCCGCGCCACCGGGCTGCTGAGGTGCGGTGACCTGGCCACCAAGCGCAGCCGGGTGCGCTCCGTCCAGGACAAGCAGGGCAGATCCGGGAAACTGACGTTCATCAACGTGGAACACCAGATCCTGCAGCGCGACCAGGTCATCATCGACGAACAGCAAGATATCGTCTACCGGGAAGCTGCCCGGCCGGCCGGGCAGCCGCCGCCTCCCGCGGCGGAAGGCCCGCCCGCCCGGCCCGCCGGCGCCGCGTGGACGATCGAAGTCTCGCCGACCCTGCTCTTCCGCTTCTCGGCGCTCACCTACAACGCGCACCGTATCCACTACGACCGCGACTACACCATGCAGGTGGAAGGCTATCCGGGGCTGCTCACCCACGGGCCGCTGCAGGCGCTGGCCATGGCGGAAGCGGCCCGCGCGGCGGGCTACCGCGGCGATCAGCACGCGGGGCGCCTGCACTTCGACTACCGGCTGACCGCCCCGCTGTTCGACTACCAGGGCATGGTGGTCAGCGCGGTCCCGGAAAACGACACGATGGTGACCGCCGTGCGCGACACCAGCGGGCGGCAAACGGCCACCGGGACGCTCCGGAACGCCGACCACTGACCAGCGGCTGCCGCGCGAAGCGGCGGCCTGCCTGCCTGCCTGCGGACTCTGGCAGAAGACGTCGCCGGGGACTCCGCCGCCTGGCGACCGGACAGCCAGGTAGCGGGGTTGCCGTCACGTTATTCGTGACAGGACCGAAGACTTTCGGGGGTTGCGAAGACTCTTCCAGCCAAAGCTCCCCGTCGGCGGGGGGCGCGGCCGGTTTGGCCGGCGTTCAACGCCTCACCCGGAACAGGGAGCCGGGGCAGGACGTTGTCCGCATGTGCAGCTGACAAGCAGCGCCGTTCGCCCCGGTGACCCGGCCGCGCGGTCGCGGATGAGTGGCCCATGAGCGGTATCCGCGACCGGGTCAGGCGCCTGTTGCAAAGGCCCGGAACGGTCGACCTGGCTCCCTTCGAGAAGCTGCTCGCGCAGATCGAGTCGCGCGAGCAGCGCGTGCGGGCGCTGAGCGACGCCGAACTGACGGCGGCGGCGGCCCGCGCCGACCGCGACGACGCGGAGATCTGCGCGCTTGGCCGGGAAGCGGCCCGGCGCGCGATCGGCGAACGGCCATACGACGTGCAGGTACTCGGCACGCTGGCCATGATGTCGGGGTTCGTCGCCGAGATGGCGACCGGCGAGGGCAAGACGCTCAGCGGCGCGCTCGCCGCCGCCTGTTACGCGCTGCGTGGCCGGTCGGTCCAGGTGATGGCGGTCAACGACTACCTGGCCCGCCGCGACGCCGAGTGGATGCGCCCGGTCTATGACCTGCTCGGCGTGAGCGTCGGCTGGATCGACCAGGCGTCGGCGACGCCGGACCGGCGGCGCGCTTACGCGGCGCAGGTCACCTACGCGCCGGTGAGCGAGATCGGCTTTGACGTGCTTCGCGACCGGCTGCGCACCGACATTGCCGACCTGGTGGCGGGCGACCCGGATGTGGCCTTGATCGACGAGGCCGACTCGGTCCTCGTCGATGAGGCCCGTGTCCCGCTGGTCCTGGCCGGGGCCACGGAGGCCGCCGACGTGGACCGCGACATGGCGCGGATCGTCGCCCGGCTGCGCCCCGGCCGGCATTACGAGGTCGACGATGACGCCCGCAACGTGTTCCTCACCAGCGCGGGGACGCGGGCCGCGGAGCTGGCACTCGGCGGCATCGACTTGTACACCGCCGAGCACGCGGACACGCTCACCCGGCTCAACGTGGCCCTGCACGCGCACGCGCTGCTCGCGCGGGACGTGGACTACATCGTGCGCGACGGCGAGGTTCACCTCATCAACGAGTCCCGGGGCAGGGTCGCCCGGCTGCAGCGCTGGCCCGACGGCCTGCACGCGGCGGTCGAGGCGAAAGAGGGGCTGGCCGCGAGCGAGAGCGGCGAGATCCTCGACAGCCTCACCATCCAGTCGCTGGTCCGCCGCTATCAGACCGCCTGCGGCATGACGGGCACCGCCGTCGCCGTCGGTGAACAGCTCCGCGAGTTCTACGGCCTGGAGATCGCGGTGATCCCGCCGAACCGCCCGTGCGTGCGCGCCGACGAGCCCGACCGGCTCTACGCGAGCATCAAGCGGAAGGAGAAGGCGATCATCGACGAGGTGGCCGCCGCGCACGCGACCGGGCGGCCCATCCTGATCGGCACCCTCGACGTAGCCGAGTCCGAACGGCTCGCGGGTGCCCTCGGCCGGGCGGGCCTGCCATCCGTCGTGCTCAACGCCAAGAACGACGCGCAGGAAGCCACCATCGTGGCCGAGGCCGGAGCCTACGGCGCGATCACCGTGTCCACCCAGATGGCCGGGCGCGGCACCGATATCCGCCTGGGCGGCACCCAGGGCGACCAGGACCAGATAGCCGCGCTGGGCGGGCTGTACGTCATCGGCACCAGCCGGCACGAAAGCAGCAGGCTCGACCACCAGTTGCGGGGACGCGCCGGACGGCAGGGCGACCCGGGCGGGTCCGTGTTCTTCGCCAGCATGGAAGACGAGCTGATAACCGCGTACGCGCCCGACGCCGCGCGCGACCGGGTCCCCGACGCGAAGGCGCAGTGGAGCCTGGGCCACGCGCAGCGCGTCGCCGAGGGCGTCAACCTGGAGATCCACCGGAACACCTGGCGCTACAACAAGCTCATCGAGGATCAGCGGCGCATCGTCTTGGCCCACCGTGACCAGGTGCTGCGGACCGATGCCTCCTTGTCCGCGCTCGCCGCGCGGTGCCCGCGACGGCTGGAGGAGCTGCGCACTGACGTGCCCGCGAGCGTCCTGGTCAGCGCCGCGCGCCAGATCGAGCTCTTCCACGTCGACCGGGGCTGGGCGGAGCACCTGGGGTTCCTCGCGGACCTGCGCGAAGGCATCCACCTGCGGGCGCTCGCCCGTGGGGTCAATCCGCTGGATGAGTTCCACCGGGAAGCGATCCGCGCCTTCGCCGCCCTGCTCGAGGAGGCGGCGGCGCGGTCCGCCGAGACCTTCCTGGCGGTGCCGATCACCGCCCGCGGCGCCGACCTTGAGGCCCTGGGGCTGAAGCGGCCCAGCGCCACCTGGACCTACCTGGTGCAAGACAACCCCTTCGGCAGTGATCTCGACCGGGCCCTGCGCAGCATCGCCGGCCGCATCCGCAAGATAACGCGACCCTAACGGGGACCGCCAGCACCACCATGCCCCCGCCACCCCCGATCCCGCCGTCACCGCCCAGGCCGGGGCCAGGCCCCCTCAGCTGACCGCCCTGGTGTCCCGGCTGCGGACCAGCCGGGACACCTCAGTGCGCAGCCGAACGAAGTCGGGCAGCTCCTTGGTGATGATCTGATCCCGGGACTCGGGCAGGCGCACCGGCAGGTCCGCGCGCACCCGCCCCGGGCCCGGGGTCAGCACGATCACCCGGTCGCCGACGTAGACGCTCTCATCGATGTCGTGGGTCACCAGCAAGATGGTGATGTCTCGCTCCCGCCGCACCCGCAGCACCAGGTCCTCAAGGTCCTCGCGGGTCTGCGCGTCAACGGAGCCGAACGGCTCGTCCATCAGCAGCAGCGCCGGGTCGCAGGCGAGGGCGCGGGCGATCGCGACTCGCTGCTGCATGCCGCCGGACAGCTGCCAGGGGTACTTGTCGCCCACCCCGGCCAGCGCCACCGCGGCGAGCGAGGCGTCGGCTGCCGTCCGGCGCGCGGCGCGGCCGCGCAGGGTGCGGCGCAGCGGCAGGGCCACGTTGTCCCGGACGGTCAGCCACGGGTATAGCGACCGGCCGTAGTCCTGCAAGACCACGGCGAGCCCGTCGGGGACGTCGTGCACGGGCACACCGCGCAGCACCACGCGCCCTCCGGTGGGCGCGATCAGCCCGGCGATGCAGCGCAACAGCGTCGACTTCCCGCAGCCGGACGGGCCGACGATGCTGACCAGCTCACCGTGCGCCACGCTCAGGCTCACTGCCTCGATGGCCGTGTGCGCGGCCGCGCCGTGCCCGAAGGCCCTGGTCAGGTTGGTTACCTCAAGCACGTCAGCCTCGTCCCTTGCCGGTGTGCCAGGCGAGCAGGTGCCGTTCCGCGCCGGCCAGCAGTTCGTTGAGCAGGTAGCCCAGGATGCCCAGCAGCACGATCGTCGACCACAAGAAGGTCATGTCGAACGCGTTCGAGGCGTTGCTCATCTCGTAGCCGATGCCGCTGCTGCTGCCGACCAGCTCGGAGAAGACCATCAAGATCAGTGACAGCGACAGGCTGAGCCGGAACCCGGCGAAGGCCTTGGGCAGCGCGGCGGGGATGATGACCCACGCCAGCCGCTGCCCCGCCGACATCCGGAAGGCCCGCGCGGTTTCCAGTTGCACGGGGTCCACCGTGGCGGCGCCGTCGATCGTGTTCAGCAGGATCGGCCACAGCGTGCCGAACACGATGGTGGCGATCTCCATCTGAGTGCCGATCTTGAACAGCACGATGAAGACGGGGGCCATGGTGACCACGGGCAGCGCGCGGGCGAACTGCAGCAGCGGGTTGAGGTACGCGGTGACGACCGGGGAGCGGCCCAGGGCGATCCCCAGCGGCGCGCCGATGGCGGTGGCGATCGCCAGGCCCGCCAGCACCCGCCCCAGGCTCGGCAGGAGGTTTCCGGTGGCGTCCGCGGTGAGGAACACGTGCGCGGCCGGGCCGGAGAACCACAGGTGGTACATCCGGGTCACGATGGCCGACGGCCGGGGGAAGAAGGAGCTTCCCGCCCGCGACGTCCACAGCTGCCAGCCGCCGATCCCGGCGACCAGGACCGCCCACCGCCACGCCCAGCTGATCCGGAGCCAGCTCACCCGGTTTCCCCCAGGCGCGTGTGATGCCAGCGCAGCAGCCGGCGCTGCGCGCCCGTCAGCAGCAGGTCGAGCGCGAGCCCGAGGATGCCCGCCCAGAACGTCGCCGCCAGGATGACGGTGAGGTCACTGGTGCCCGAGCTCTGCTGGGCGATGTACGCGCCGATCCCCGGGCCGTTGATCGGCCCGGTGACGTAACCGGTCGCGATGTCGAGGATGATCGCGACGGCCGACGCGAGCCGGATCCCGGTGGCGATGAACGGCGCCGCGCTCGGCAGCGACACCATCCGGATCGTGTCGAGCCTGGAGAACCCGAAGGCGCGGTGGGTCTCCTTCGCCACCGGGTCGACGTCGTCGATGCCCGCGATCGTGTTGTAGAGCACCGGCCAGATCGCGCCGTAGACGATCAGCGTGGCCGACATCCGCAGGCCCGGGCCGAGCAGCAGGCTCACCAGCAAGATCAGCGCGACTGACGGGATCGGCCGCAGGAACTCCACGATGGCCCTGGTCGCGACCCGGACCCCGGGCAAGGCGCCGAGCAGCAAGCCGAGCGGGACGCCCGCCGCCACCGTGATCGCCATCCCGGCCGCCCACGCCTCCACGGTCGCGCCCAAGTCGGCGAGGAACCGGCCGTTGCCGGCCAGCAGCACGGCCCGCGCCAGCACGGCGGAGGTGAGCGGCAGCGCGGAGCGGCTGATGACGCCGAGCCGTCCGGCCGCCTCGGCGAGCAGCAAGAACACCACGACGCCGGCCGCCCCGCGTGCCCAGGGGAGCGCCCGTGCCGGCCGTCGCGCCCGGGTGGCGGCGCGGGTGGTGCCGCCCGGCGCGGCCCCGCCGGTGACGGTCGTATGGCTCATCGGTCAGCGGAACAGCAGCGAGGCGACGTCCGCGGGGGTCGCGAGTCCTGCGGCGCTCATCATCGTGGCCACGCGCTGGACCGCGGCCGTGGTCAGCGTGGCCGGGAACGAGGCGAGCGGCAGGCCGGCGGCCGCCTTCGCCGTGATGGCGGTGTAGCTCGGCAGCAGGTTCCTGACGTAATCCGGGTGCGCGGTGGCGTAGGCGTTCCCCTTCTCCAGCGCCTGCTGGAAGGCGCGGGCGGCGACCCGGTGCTGCTGTGCCCATGACTGCGTCGTCACGTAGGCCGAGAGCGGGAAGTCGGCCGTCGGCCCGGTGCAGGTGGAGGTCACCAGCTTGCCGCCGGCGGTCAGCGCGGCGGCCAGGAACGGCTCGATCACGCTGATCGCCTCGACCCGCCCCGACTCGAGCGCGGGGACCATGTCCGGGAAGGGGATCTGCACGTAATGCACCGACGAGGCGGCTAGCCCGCTGGCCGTCAGCACCGCGTCGGTGGTGAGCGTCTGGATGTTCTTGGTGAGGTTAACCGCGATGGTCTTGCCGGCCAGGTCGGCGGGCTTGGTGACGCCCGCCGACGGCATCGCCACCAGGCCGTAGGTGTCCGCCGTGCAATCATCGGCCGGAGCCAGGAACTCCACGGGGAACGTCCCGTTCGCCTGGGCCTCCAGGAAGGACACGTAGTTCCCGCCCCCGATGACGTCGATGCTTCCGTGCAGCAGGTCCGGGATGGCGGCGGTGCTCTGGGTGACGGACTTGACGGTGACGTTCAGGCCCGCCTGCGTGAAGAAGCCTTGCTTGAGCGCCACCTGCAGCCCGGCGGTGTCGATGACCGGCAAGGCGCCGACGACGATGCTGGTGCCCGCCGCGGAGCTGCCCGATCCGGTCGCCGAGCCGCTGCCGGAACCGCTCCCCGAGCCGCCGCACGCGACGCTGAGCACGGCGAGCGAAACGGCGCCGACGGCCGTGAGGGCAAGTCGGCCTGTGCGAGTACGCCTCATGACGCTCCGTCCTTGATGATTGGCCGGCCGGGAAATCGCGAGTTAACGTGATTATGCGCGTGATCGGGGTGACTGGCGAGACTTCGCGTCACATCGGCCGTATCTGACCCACAGGGCGCGCCCCAATCATCAACGCATCGTCATTCGTAACGTCTTGGACGCCGGCTCCCGGATGACCGCGATGCCGCCCGGCGGCAGGTCGATGGTGCCGGATACCTCGCGGCCGGTGATCAGGTCCAGGCCCACGGCAGGCAGCGTCACGGTGGCGGCGCTGTGGCTGACCGCGCACAGCCAGGACCGGCCGTGCCCGTCACGGCGGCGGGTGACGCGAACCCCGGGAAGCGCTCCGGCCGGGGCTGGGCCGGCCAGGGATGGGCCGGCCAGGGCGGGGCCGTCGGGAAGGGCGCCGGCCGGGAGGATGCCGGCCGCCGCGGCGATGCCCCGCAGCACCGCGGTCAGGTCGTCGGCCGCCAGCAGGGTGGACAGGTACCAGGCGGTGCCCGCGCCGAACGCGTGACGGGTGACGGCGGGCAAGCCGGAGAGGGCGCCCGCGGCGTAGGCGGCGAGGACATCGGCGCCCTCGCCGCGCAGCCGTTCGGTCCACACGCGGCCGGTCAGCTGGCCTGCCTCCCCTTGGGGACCGGCTCCCGCGCCCCCCGGCGCCGCGTCCGCCAGCGTCAGGGGCACGGACGCGCCCGGGTGGAGGGGATGGAACTCCTCGATCCGGATGCCGAGGATGTCGCGGAGCGCGCCGGGGTAGCCGCCGCCACGGATCCGGTGCCACTGATCGGCGATGCCGCTGCAGAACGTCACCACCAGCTGCCCGCCGCCGGCCGCGTACGCGCGCAGGGACGCGGCCGCCTCCTCCGACAGCAGGTACACGGCGGGGACGACGACGAGCCGGTACCTCGACAGGTCCGCGCCGGGCGCCGCGATGTCGCAGCCGACCCCCGATCG
>JAICUO010000613.1 GCA_025935815.1 Streptosporangiaceae bacterium | reverse complement strand
GGCTGCTGGGGTATGACGTGCTGATCGCGCCCGCCGGGTTCTGGGCCGATGGCCAGCCGGAGGTGATCGCGCGGGACCGGCTGGTGTACGTGGCCGACCCGGCCAACCCCCGGCTCCGCGACGGGACGCTGACCGCGGCCGACCTGCAAGCGCTGCCGCACGCCGCCGCGCGGCTGCCCCGCCCCGGCGCCGACCCGGCCGCGGCCGCGCTGGAGCGGCTCGGCATCACCCCCGCCGTCGTGCTCACCACGGGCGGCTGGCTGCCGCTGGCGTTCCTGGTGGCCGGCACCGACCTGGTCGCCGCCATCCCCGAGCGCCTCGCCCGCCGGGTCGCCGCCGCCGCCGGGGTCACCATCGCCGCCATCACCGAGCCCGCGCTCGCCGCCATCGAGCTCACCGAGGCCGCCTGGTGGCACCCCATGCGCGCCGCCGACCCCGCCCTCACCTGGCTCCGCACCACCCTCCGCGAAAGCGCCGCCATCCTCAACGACGACTCTGGGAACCGCGAGGTGACTGGGGTAGCAGGGCCGTGAACGGCCCGCTGGCCGGTGGCAGGTTCCCCGCGGCCCGGCTGGGGTCACGGCGAGTGGGCGGGGTGATCATCCGCCCGGCCCGCTCGACGAGCAGCGTCATCTCGTAGGCGATGATGTCCATGTTGGCCTCGGGCGCGGCGAGCACCGCCAGGCTCGCCGCGGTGCTGATGGTCATGATCACCATCACCCCGGCTTCCATCTCGATCGCTGTCTGGACCACGAGGCCGCCGTCGAATATGCGGGCGGTCCCCTGGGTCAGGCTGGCCAGGCCCGCCGTCACCACCGCGACCTGATTGGCGTGCTCGGCCGGGAACCCGGCGCTGACCGCAAGCGAAAGCCCGTCAGCGGAGACGATCACCGCGTGCGCCACGTCGGGGACGCGCTCGACGAAGTTCGTGACGAGCCAGTTGAGATCCTGCGGTGATTGCTCGGGGGCGCTCACGGTCGCTCCTTCTTGCGTGCCGGACAGTGTCGGCGGTTAGCACAGTGTCGGCGGTTAGCGCAGGGCCGGCGGTTAGCTTTCATCGGCCCCGAAGTTCCACGGTGCGTCCGTGCGGCCGCGGCGTGCTCCGCGCTGCAGGTCTGCGAGCCGACTGCGCACCTGGTCGGGCCGCCGGGGCGCGCCGACCGGTGGTGGCGGCGCCGGGGGGGCCACGTCCTGGCGGACTGGCCAGCTGGCGGCCGGCTCGACTCCGGCGAGCTGGCCTTCTTCCTGGCCGCCGGGGGCGCTGCGGGACAGGGCGCCGATCGAACCAGGGATGAGGTTCGCGCTTGGCACGCGCCTCGGCAGCCCGGCCGCGGTAGCCGCGCCCGTGGCCGGCGAGACGGCGGCCTGGGCGGCGCGGAAGCCCTCATCGGCTGGTGATGTCCATGAGTCGGCGGGCGCCTGCCCAGCTGACAGCAGGGCCGTCCCGTTATGGCGGAACCAGTCCGACTCGAGCGAGTCGTAGATCGGCAGCCGGGAGCCGGAGGTGCCGGGCAACACGACCGCCGGCGCCGGGTCGGCCTGGCTGGCCGCCGCCGCGGGCTGGGCGGGCTGTGCTAGCTGGACGGGCGCGGCCAGCTGGACGGGCGCGGCCAGCTGGGCCGGGCGGATCGGCAAGCCGGACGGCGTGGTGGAGGCCGGCTCGGCCGCCTGATCGGGCGAGCTGGCCAACGCGGGCTGAGGTGACTGGGACGGCGTGCGGGCCGCCACGGCCTGCATCGCCCCCGCTGACGTCGAGCGCCGGCCAGGCCGGAAGAAAGGGTGGAAGTTTCGAGACTGCGGCCGCCGCCGCAGCCCGGCGACCGGCGTGGCCGACTCGAAGGCGGCAACTTTGTCCGGCACCCAGATCAGCGCGGACAGGCCGCCGTGGGGGACCTGGCGGAGCCGCACCCGGATCCCGTGCCGGGCGGCCAGGCGGCCCACGACGAACAGGCCCATCCGCCGCGAGACGCTCACGTCGACCACCGGCGGGTTGTCCAGCCGCCAGTTGGCGTACGCCAGTTCCTCGGCCGCGATCCCAAGCCCCCGGTCGGTGATCTCGATTAGCGCTCCGCCACTGGTCAGCAGCTGGCCGAAGACGAGCACCATGGTGTCCTCTTTGGAGAACTCGGCCGCGTTCTCCAGCAGCTCCGCCACCAGGTGGACCACGTCGTTCGCGGCCCGCCCGGCGATGACCATGCCCGGCTGGACGTTGAGGGTGACCCGCTCGAACTGCTCGATCTCCGAGATTGACGCGCGCAGCACGTCAACCAGCGGCACCGCCTCGGTCCACTTGCGCGGGGCCTCATGGCCGGCCAGCACGAGCAGGTTCTCGGAGTTGCGGCGCATCCGGGTGGCGAGGTGGTCAAGCCGGAACAGGCTGCTGAGCCGGTCGGGGTCCTGCTCAGACTGCTCGAGGACGTCGATGATGTCGATCTGGCGCTCGACCAGCGTCTGGCTGCGGCGCGAAAGGTTCACGAACATCGCGTTGAGGTTCGCCCGCAGCAGGGCCTCCTCGCTGGCCAGTCGGATGGCCTCGCTGTGCACCTGGTCGAAGGCCCGGGCGACCTCGCCGACTTCATCGGTGGATTCGATGCCGATCGGCTCGATCTGGAGGTCGCCCATGCCCCCGGGGCTCGCGCTCAGCTCGCGGACCATGTCGGGCAGGCGCCGCCCGGCCACGTCGAGGGCGTCTGCCCGCAGCCTGCGCAGCGGGACGATCAGGGAGCGGGCCATGATGACCGAGCCGAGTAGCACCAGCAGCAGCAGCGCGACCGCGAGCAACTCAGTCAGCTCCCGGGAACGCGCCGCGCCCTGCCGAAGTGCGCCGGCCTGCGCGGTTACCGAGGCGAGCTCATCGCTTTCCACCGTGCGCAACGCGCCCAGGGTAAAGGTCATGTCGGTGAACCAGGCCTGCGGCGAGTTGCCGGTCAGCGGCTGCCCGTTCTGCCCGAGAACGATGGCATTCAGCTCGATCGCCACCGCCGCGTCGATGTCCGGTCCGGTGAAGGTGTCGTTGAACTGCTGGGATTGCGTGATCGTGGGCGACACGCCCGCCCCGGGAATGAAGGCGGGCAGGTTGGCCGTCTCCTGGTGGAAGGCGGCGAGGTCGCTGGCCTGGCTCGACTGCGCCCCGGTGAGGGCGGCCAGCGCCCCGGGCCCGAAATTGCCCGCGAGCAGGCTCGCGTACAAGATGGCCCGCTGCTGCGAGGCCTGCTGCTCCACCTGGGCCAGCGCCGCCAGCGAGGTCACCGTCTGCGCGAGCTGCGCGCTTGAGGTGCCGGCCGCGATGTCGTTGTCGAACTCCAGCAGCGCCACGATGACGCTCGTGTAATGCGCGGTCAGTGGCAGCGGGGACATCTGCGAGTGCGCCAGCGCCCGCAGCTCGGTGAGCGCCGACACGCTGGCCAGGGCGGAGGCCAGGTCGGTCCGGGCGACCGCGGGGTAGGCAGGGCCGATCTGCCCGGCGGCGGCGTTCGTGGTCGCCAGCCGCGCGCTGGTCACCGCGTACTGGCCTTGCAGCTGGGTGAACAACGTCGCGGCGAGCGCGGTCTGGCCGGCCTGCCTGGTCGCCACGTAGCCGGCCGTCAGGTCGCGCTCGTCCTCCATGGCCTGCGCGAGCGAGGTGACGTCGGCGCCGAGCACGCTGAGCCGCTCGATGCGGGCGGCGGCCTCGGAGGTGGCCTGCGCGGCCTGGATGCGGAGCGTGCCGAGGACCATGACCGCGACCGTGGGGAAGACGACGAGGGCCAGGACCCGCCACCGGATCCGCCAGTTCCGCAGCCGCCATCTGGGCAGCGATGAGGTCGGCCTGATCGTGCCGACTGGCCGCGCGGTATCAGCCGGACTGCCGGCGGGCGCCGTGCTTGCGGTAAACACGGCGGTGCCGTCCCGGGTGCCGGCCGTCGGCATGGCGGTCTGGCCACCGTCGTGCTCGACCATCGCTGGGTCTCCTGCCTTCTCATTCCCTGGCGCCCGCGGCAACCGGCGGGGTGCCGCGGGAATTGCAAAGGCATAAACGAATGGCCAATCGTCACCATCCGGGGATCTGGGACCCCATGGCCGATGGTGCGCTACAGGCACACGGGTAAATTTAGTCACACTTCTGAGCCCGCCGCTTGGAATTGGCGGATGATAAGTATCCTGCAATCATATGAAGAAGTATATGTATCTCCGATGGATCGCTGACCAGCATGTTTGGTGATCGTAAGCTTTCCGGTGAGCGCCGCCTTGGTATCGTTCGAGCGCAAGCGTGACCAGGTCAATCACTCGTTGGGTTATTAACAACTTTCAATACAGTCACAATTGGCCCTGGAGTAAAACCGCGGTTAGGCCATTGCGTAACCATGCGGTGGCGTAGTCGGCTCAGTCGGAGCCAGGTAACCAGCAGGGAGCACGGTGCTTGAGGTAAACGGTGCTTGAGGTAACCAGCTTGACCAGGGCCTTCGGGGACCACCTGGCGATCGCTGACATTAGCATCCAGGTCGCCGACGGCGAGCTGGTGACGATCGTGGGGCCCTCCGGCTGCGGTAAGTCCACGCTGCTGCGCTGCGTGGCGGGCCTGCTGCCGCCGACCAGCGGGCAGGTGGTGCTCAACGGCGCCCCCGTGACGCGGGTCCCAGACCGGCTGGCCGTGGTGTTCCAGGATTACAGCCGCTCCCT
>JAICUO010000990.1 GCA_025935815.1 Streptosporangiaceae bacterium | reverse complement strand
GACTTACGGAGTCGCCCATGCAGCACCGCCTCCTCACCTCCGCTCTCGCGGGTTTGACCGCGACCGTGCTCGCCGCGGGCCTCGCCGGATGCGGCTCCGGCTCCGGCTCCGGCTCGGGCAGGGGCTCGTCGTCGCGCCCGGAGGGCTCCGCGATCTCGGCTCAGCGGTGCGCGGAGAACAGGGCGGCCGGGAAGATCACCTACCTGTCCGGCTACCAGTACCAGGCGTCGGCGTCCATCTTGGAGTACGTCGCCGCGAGCAAGCTGGGCTACTTCACCGACCTGTGCCTGGACGTCGCGCTGGAGCCCGGCACCGGCGACACCTCGCAGAACGCCAAGCTACTGGCCAGCGGCCAGGCGACCATCTCCCCCGTCGCCGAGCAGGACCTGGTGGAGGCGCGAGCCAACGGCATCGCCATCCTCGGCGTGTCCTCCTACTCCAACGCGGGGCTCGAGGTCTTGATGACCAACCCCGACATCACGGCCCTGGGCCAGCTCAACGGCAAGGTCATCGGCGACAAGGGGCACTTCCCCGCCACCGTCGAGGCGATGATGGTCAAGGCCGGCGTGGACTGGGGCAGCCTGCGGATCGTCACCGAGGGATATGACCCCACGGTGTTGCCCCGCCGGGCGGGCGGGCTGGCCGCGCTGACCGGCTTCGTGTCCAACGAGCCGAACCAGCTGCGGGCCTCCGGCTACAAGGTCACGGTGTGGCAGCCCGTCACGTACGGCATCCCGAGCTCGCTCGGCGCGATGGCCGTCAACCCGGCGTTCGCCAAGGCCCACCCCACCGCGGTGGAGGACCTGCTGCGCGCCGCGATTCACGCCTACGCGTACTGCACGGCCAGCCCCGCCCACGCCGCCCAGTGCGTCGGGTACACGGCGGCGCTGTCCGGGCCCACGTACGACCAGAAGCTGAATGAGGCGATCTGGACCACCGAGACGCGGGTGATCAAGGACAACCCGACCCCCGGCCAGCCGCTGGGCGGCATCGACCCCGCGAACGTCGGCAAGCTCGTGGACCTGCTGCACCAGTTCAAGCTCATCCCGGACAGCGTCACCGCCGCCGATGCCGGCGCGTGGTTCGACAACTCGTATGTCTCGGCGATCTACAAGTCGGGCAGCCTAACGTGGCCCGCACCCTAACGCGGTGATGTCCTGCTGGAATCCGGAGGCGATCGCCCCGCCGCGGACCACGTAGCTGAAACGGTAGGCGCGCACCTGGCCGTCGGCGTGGTAGGCGCGGAAGTGCCCGCTCACCACGCTGCCGCGCGTCCTCAGGTCGGTTACCTCATCGCGGACCGTCCCGGCGTACCCGGCGACCATCCCCTGGTAGCCGGCGTAGGGACCATACCCGAGGTTCCGGCCGCCGAGCCGCCACACCTGCGGCCAGTCATGCCTGCTGATCGCCGCGTAGAAAGCGCGCACTACCCGCACGGGTGCCGAAACTGGGCTAACTGGGGCCGTTCTCGCCGGAGCCGAGTTAGCATGAACTGTGCTAGCGGGAACCGGGCTGGCCGAAGCCCAGCTGGGCATCGAACTGCCCGGGGTTGCGCCCCGGGCAGCGACCGAGGTGCTGGCGCTCGCGCCCCCGGACCCGGACCCGCTCAGGGCTGTACCCCCGGACCCGCTCAGGGCTGCCTGGATCGCGACGGCGAGCATGGCCAGCGCGGCGCAGGCGACGATGCCCGCCACGGCGCGCGTGT